>NZ_CAXTBM010000030.1:0-71983 GCF_964242765.1 uncultured Hymenobacter sp. | reverse complement strand
TGGTCCGGCGGCCGGCTAACTACACCGTGGAGGTTCGAATCCTTCTTCTACAGCACAATCAAAAGACCGACTTAAACAAAGAGCTTCTTTCAGAAGGCTTTTCGCTTAGGTCGGTCTTTTTTGTGCTCTAGGAATAAAGGTTTCACCCCGTAAGGCCAGTCCTTCTATTGCCAGAGTCGTGGTGGGCACCAAGGGATGCGTCTTTCTTTAAAAGAGAGGGTTACCCTGAAGCAGCAGCTCGTATTAAGTTGTGAAGGCGCGATTCTGTTCAGCGCCTTACTACTCCAGTCAACCTTCTGCTCACCACTAAAAAGCCTACTCTATGAAAAAAGCATTGTTTCTCGTGTTGGCTACGGCCTCGTTTACTTTCGCTTCGTGTGGCGGCAATCAAGAAGGGGCTGCTGGTGCTAGCACCACAGAGGCTGCCGGCTCAGAAGCGGGTATCGACTCAACCCGCAACAAGGCCTCGATTCCAGATGGCAACACCAACCCCGAAAGCGCCGGCGCAACTACGGCTCCCACTACGTCGGAAGGTACCACAACTGCTAGCGCAGCAACCACTGGTTCTACTACCGGCCAATAATACAAACTAGTGCTTTCTAGCTGGGACACTGGCTTTTAAGCTGTTTACTTGAAACAGAATAGCCCTTCACATGTGAAGGGCTATTCTGTTTATAAAGGCTAACTACGAAACCTACAGCTTACGTATTCAAGATTTCGCCGCCGTTGGGGTGTAGGGCTTGGCCGGTAATATAGGTGGCGTCGTCGGAGGCCAGGAATACGTAGCAGGGACCTACTTCGGAGGGCTGCCCAGGACGTTTCATGGTGGTGTCTTTGCCGAAAGAAGCTACTTTATCAGGGGGAAAGCTGGCCGGAATAAGCGGAGTCCAGATAGGACCAGGCGCTACGCTGTTGACGCGAATTTTCTTTTCGGCGAGTTGCTGCGCCATCGAGCGGGTGAAGGCCGTAATGGCCCCCTTGGTGGACGTGTAATCCACGAGTTGCTGATTGCCGCGGTAGGCGTTGATCGACGAGGTGTTGATGATAGAGTCGCCTTCCTTGAGGTGAGCCAGCGCGGCACGGGTTACCCGTACAAACGAAAAGAAATTCACTTGAAACGTGTCTTCAAACTGCTGGTCAGATACTTCCGTTAGGTCTGTGCTCACGAACTGTTCAGCGGCATTGTTGACGAGAATATTCAACCCACCTAACTCCTGCACCACCTCATCGACGATGGATTGACAGAATTGCGGGTCGCGCAGGTCGCCGGGCAGCGTAAGGCACCGACGGCCCTCTTGCTCTACCATTTGCCGGGTTTCATAGGCGTCTTCTTCTTCCGTAGGCAAGTAGGCGAAAGCTACGTCAGCACCTTCGCGGGCAAAATGAACGGCTATCGAGCGCCCAATACCAGAATCGCCGCCCGTAATGAGGGCAATTTTGCCTTGTAGTTTGTCGCTGCCTTTATAGCCGGGGCGGATATACTCCGGCCGGGGCGTCATTTCCTGCTCAATACCGGGCTGCTGGTCTTGCGCTTGAGGGGGCAGGGAAGTTGGTTTGGTTTCCATTAGAGTTAAGGTTGGTTGAACTTGCGTGCTATTCACCAACGTCCTGCGCGCAACGGGGTTATAGTTGAGTTGCTCGATTTCAACACCTCACACCGCAGGTTTTACAATGGATTCTGCGCAGCGGAACTGCCCAACTCATGGCCTTTTCAGCTAACTGCCAGTACTACGTTGGCATTGCTTTTATAGCCACTAGTAACGTAGCAACGCCTAGGATAACCCCGCCCGCACCACCCGCGCCGTTACGAGCAACTGCCCAACGTGGCGAGTGGTATGCTCGGCAGCGTGCACCAACAGGCCGATAACGGTACTCGGTAGTTTGGCGCGGCCCACCGGCCGGAACTCGGAGAGCGTAGCTTCCGGCACGGTAGGCAGATACGCCAATAGGTGGTCGATAGCGTCGCCGAAGTGTTGAACCAGAACGGCTGTACTGCCGGGCGTGGTAGGCACGTTGTTTTCGGCAGCGAGGTAAGCTAGCTGAGCTTCCGACAGGGGCTGCTGTCGAGCGTAGGTTTGCATTCGGTCGAGGACGCCGGCGAGGTGGTGCAAGTGGAAGCCGACCGAGGCCACGCCGGCGGGACGGGCCGATAGCAGCGAATCGGGAAAGTTCTGGAGGGCAGTTTCCACATCCTGGCGGGCCTGTAGCAAAGCGTGAGCAACGGGCTGAAGCAAGGGCGGCACCTCGGGCAACGGGCCGCGCAACCAGAACTCTGGTTGAGGTGTAGGAGAAGATGTCATGGATGCGTAACCGAAACGAAGTGGGCTTGTTGGTGGCAGTGACTTGCAGACAACGTTACGTCAGATTCCGGTTATTGAATTTCAGTGCTTGTCGTTTCTAACCTCTCTACCTGCTTTACTATGGCTCTTGATTTGATAACCGACGCCGTTATTTCAACTGTATCGTTACCGGCGTCGCCGCTGGCTACCAGAGTGCAAGAATTTGGCATCCCCGATTCACAAACCGTAACGGGCCTGGAAGTGCGCTTGTCGCGGGTGCTGGTCAAGAACAATCGAACGGCCAAGGTGTGGCCTTTCCCAGGTTTTGCCGACGTGTATTTGCTGCTTGTCGTCTTCGACAACCTGGACCCCGAGCCTCAAACGCTTACCCTCTCCGGTTTTGCCCGCATCGATGACGACGAAGATCTGCCCGTCGATAAAACCGCTTATTACTGGAAGCAAATGACGCCGGAAGGATCCGTGCCCTCGCAAGTACACGTGCTGCTCTCGGTGTTGAAAAGCAAACAGGGCTTGCGCGATACCGCCGCCGTAATGGAGCAAGCCCGCTCTTCCGACGATTACCGCAGCTTGGTAGCGGAAGTGGCGCGCGTGATTGCCAACGCCCCGGTGCGCGCCGCTGAACTGCTGCTGCAACTTGGCGGCGTGGTGGGTGGCTTGCTGAAAGAGGTGGAAGACAAGCCGCTGTTCACGCAGGTTACCAGCTTCACCGACATTAACGGCGACTTCGACAGCCTCGGCAAAACGCCGGTGGTGAAAATGAACGACTACGTGCAAACCACGCTCACGCTGATTGTGCGCGACCCGGCCCGGGAGCCGTCGGTGTAAGCGGGAAGTGCCCGCCTCGCTACTTTCCTGAGGCAAAAGGCAGGTCTCTGACAGTGTAGGTCTTATCTTTGGGCCCATGTTGCAAGTATCACAGCGCGGCCAGGACATTCCGGCTTCTCCGTTTCGTAAAATGACACCCTTTGCCGACGCTGCCAAGCGCCGCGGCTTGACGGTGCACCACCTCAACATCGGGCAGCCCGATATTGAAACGCCTCCGGCGGTGATGGCGGCGGTGCAGCAGGTGGATATTCGGGTGCTGGAGTACTCGCCGAGCGCGGGCCACCTAAGCTACCGTTTGAAACTGGCCGACTACTATCAGCGCGCCGGAATCAACGTAACTGCCGACGAGTTGCTCATAACCACGGGGGGTAGCGAGGCGATTTTATTTGCCTTGATGTGCTGCCTCAACCCCGGCGACGAATTGGTGGTACCAGAGCCTTTCTATGGCAATTACACGGCGTTTGCCGTGGCCGCGGGTATTACGCTGGTGCCCGTCACGTCGCATATCGAGGACGGGTTTGCGCTACCTCCGCTCACCGATTTCGAGTTGGTGCTTAGGCCGCGCACGCGCGCCATCATGATTTGCAACCCCAACAACCCCACCGGCTACGTGTATAGCCACGAGGAACTGACGGGGGTATTGGAGCTGTGCCGCAAGCATCACCTGTTTCTACTCTCCGACGAAGCCTACCGAGAGTTCTGCTACGACGCGCCCTACATCAGCGCCCTGCACCTGCCCAACGCCGACCAGCACGTGGTACTGCTCGATACCATTTCGAAGCGCTACAGTGCCTGCGGCGCGCGTATCGGGGCCTTTGTGACCAAAAACAAAGACTTGCACGAAGCGGCCCTGCGCTTTGCCCAGATGCGCGTGAGTCCGCCGGGCTTGGCGCAATTGCTGGGCGAAGCTGCTACCGACCTCCCTGATTCTTACTTCGACCTAACCAAGGCCGAATACCAGGCCCGCCGCGACTTGTTGGTGGCCCGGCTGCGGGAAATGCCCGGCGTGGTGTGCCCTACTCCTGGCGGCGCTTTCTACGTGCTCTGCCATTTGCCCGTCGATGATACCGACCGGTTTGCGCAGTGGCTGCTGGAAGTGTTCGAGTACCGGGGTGAAACGCTGATGGTGTCGCCGGCCGCTGGTTTTTACGCCACGCCGACCCTAGGCCACCAACAGATTCGGCTGGCTTATGTCGTGAATCAGGATACGATAAACCGAGCCATGGATTGTCTGGCGCTGGCCTTGCAGCAGTACCCAGGCCGGATGCAGCTCCAAGCATCGGTTTCGTACACGAGCGAAGCCAGCACCACTTAACACCTTGGCGTTCTTCCGTTTGCCTTTGCTTGTCTGCTTGTCTGAGTATTCCAGTCGGTCAGTTGTTGTTCCGACGCAGAAGAAATCTGAGGAAGTCACCTAACGAGCTAATCCAGATTACTCCTGCGTCGGAACAAGAACCGTTCTGTCTGAACGGTAAGGCTTCGTGGTATCTTTTGGGCTGATTCTTGTCTGAATTGAAGCTGATGAGATACTTTGCTCTTTCTTGTTTAGCGGGCGCCTTACTGATAAGTGCCACGCCCGCGCCAACTCAAACTGCGCCCGCCCGGCCTTTGGTGCGGGTTCTTACGCTGCGCGTAAACGGACAGCCTGTAAAAGCGGATACCATCAGTTCGCGCTTTTTCCTGAGCCAAGACCGTACGCTCACCCTCAACGTGGTGCGGGCCGACGACCCCGACGGCGAAGGCCTTACCATCCTGATTGACCGGTTCCCGCTGAAAACCGGCACCTACAGTTTTCAGGAAATTTTGAGTGGCCGCAACCGGGATGCCTCCTACCGTTTCGGCAACACCGCCGCTTATTCCAAATCGTGCTCGGATAATCCGGGTTCGGTTACTATCACGGCCATTAATGCGGAGCGGCACTGGCTGGCGGGTTCTTTCCGCTGCACCGTCTGCGAATCGGGCCGTGGCGGCAAACGCCTGACGATGGAGGGCACATTCCGGTATCCGGTGGAAAGTAACTAAGCCGCGCTTGGCCTTCCAACGCCGGAGGAATCTGGGAAAGTTGTTCAACGATTCTAACTCAGATTCCTCCGGCGTCGGAAGGACAGATGTACTTTTGGCTTTCTTGAACCGCTTTCCATACTGTCCTACTACATGCCTTTCCCCTACTTTCTCCGCCGCCTTACGCTAGCGGCCTCCTTGCTGCTGAGCGGCACTCCGGCGGCGCTGGCGCAGAATACTACGCCCACTTTCAATCGCTTCGTAACCGACAGCCTCGACGGCTACATCCGGCGCGGCATGCAACTCTGGCAGGTGCCGGGGCTGGCGCTGGTAGTGGTAAAAGACGGAAAAGTGGTGGTGCAGAAAGGCTACGGCGTGCGCGAAGTAGGCAAGCCCGCGCCCGTAGATGCCAACACGCTGTTCATGATTGCCTCGAACACCAAGCTCTTCACGGGCACGGCGCTGGCCAAGCTCGATGGCGAAAAGAAGCTCAACCTCGACGACAAAGTCAGCAAGTACCTGCCCGACTTCCAACTCTACGATTCGGTGGCCTCGCAACTGGTAACGGTGCGCGACTTGATGAGTCACCACTTCGGGTTCAAGACGTTTCAGGGCGACTTCTCGTTTTTCAAATCCAATATACAGCGGCCAGAAATTGTGCGACGCATGCGCCTGATGAAACCCGGCGGCCAATTCCGCCGCGACTACGGCTACAGCAATTCCGGCTTTGTGGCGGCGGGTGAGGTGGTGCCGGCCGCTACCGGCGGTACCACTTGGGAAGCCTACGTGCAGCAAAACCTGTTGCAGCCGCTCGGCATGACGTCTACGTTTGCCGCCTCGGCCGGCTTTGCCCAACGGCCCAATATTGCCTACGCTTACTCCAATACTTTCGGCCCGCTGGCAAAGGTGCCGTTTGATAACTGGGACAACATGGCCCCCGCCGCCAACATGGTATCCAACGTAACGGACTTAGCGAAGTGGCTGCGTTTTCAGCTCGATAGTGGCCGCTACGAAGGCAAGCAAGTAGTACCGTGGGCGGCCCTACGCAAAACCCGCGACGCAAATACCGTGATTAGCAGCCGCAAATCGTCGATATTCCCGATGCACTTCATCACCTACGGTTTGGGCTTGGAAGCCGCCGACTACAACGGCCAGCAACTATTCTGGCACACGGGCGGCGCCTCGGGGCAGGTCAGCAATGTGTGCTTTGTGCCGGAAGCGGGGCTCGGCATTGCCATCCTAACCAATAACGACAACCAAAGCTTCTTCGAGATGCTGCGCTACCAGCTCCTCGACAGCTACCTCGGCGTGCCGTACGTCGACCGAAGCGCCCAAGCCCTGAAAGGCAAGCAGCAGTACGAGGCCACCCAAGTGGACCCTACCAAGGCGTTGGCCGAGCGGGTTGGCAAAAGGAACAAGCCCGCCCTGCCCCTGAGCGCCTACACCGGCAAGTTCGAGAACAAGCTGTTCGGCCAGATAACGATCAGTCAGAAAGGCAAGCAGCTGCTGGTTCAGTTCCCAACCCACCCCGGCCTCATCGCCACCCTCGACTACATGGACGGCCAGGAATTCCGCACCACTTATTCCGACCTCGTATTCGGTGTGATGCCCGCTAAATTCGAAGTCGAAGGCAACAAAGTGAAGACCATAGAGTTGCGCGTGAACGACTACGTGGAGTACGACCCGTACGTGTTCAGCAAACTGTAGAACCCCAAAAGGGCCATCTTGCTTAGCAGGATGGCCCTTCTTGGTTGGTACGCTTGGTCTGGTTACGTTTTACAACGTTGCTAGGTCAATGACGAAGCGGTATTTCACGTCCGACTTTATCATCCGCTCGTAGGCTTCGTTGATGTAGTCCATGCGGATAACTTCCACGTCGGACATAACGTTGTGCTCGGCGCAGAAGTCCAGCATTTCTTGGGTTTCCTGGATGCCGCCGATGAGCGAGCCAGCAATGCGGCGACGCTTGGCAATCAGGTTGAAGGCGTGCAGCTGCGGTGCTTCCGGGGGCACGCCGAGCAGCACCATGGTTCCGTCGCGGCGCAGGCTGGCCACGTAGGGCGTCAGGTCCATGGGGGCCGAAACCGTGTTGATGATGAGGTCGAAGTAGTTGGCTACCGACTTCATGGCCTCCTGATCCTTGGTAACCACGAACTTGTGGGCGCCGAGGGCTTTGGCATCGGCCTCTTTGTTGGCCGAGGTGCTGAGCACGGTTACTTCGCAGCCCATAGCGGCGGCAAATTTCACGGCCATGTGGCCCAGGCCACCGAGGCCCATCACGGCTACCCGGTCGCCTTCCTTGGCGTTCCACTGCCGTAGCGGCGACCAAGTGGTGATGCCCGCGCACAACAGCGGGGCCACACGGGCCAAGTCCAGCTTATCAGACACGCGCAACACGAATTTCTCGGTTACGACGATGTTGTTGGCATAGCCACCGTAGGTAGGCGAACCGTCTTTTTCGCGGGCGTTGTAAGTGCCCACAAAGCCGTTGTCGCAATACTGCTCGAGGCCGTCGTTGCACTCGGGGCAGTGCTGGCAGGAATCAACCATGCAACCGACGCCGGCCAAATCACCGGCTTTGAAGTTCTTGACGTGCGCGCCTACTTCGGTCACGCGGCCCACTATTTCGTGGCCGGGAACCATGGGGAAGATGGAGCCGCCCCATTCGTCGCGCACTTGGTGCACATCGGAGTGGCAAACGCCGCAGAACAGGATTTCGATGCGCACATCGTGCGGACCTACGTCGCGGCGCTCGAATTGGAAGGGCGTGAGAGGCTCATGAACGGCCGGAGCGGCGTAGCCTTTTGCTTCTATCATTGGTGTAGTTGGTTTTGAAAAACAGGCAGAACGAATTCGTTTAACCTCTTTTTAAGGGTAAGGTTTCGCGGCTTCCTGAATCGGGTGGTGCGTTCGACCCTTCCATCCTACTCTGTAATAGCGGCTTGTAGACCCTGACCTTGTATATTTCCTCGTTCACTTCCTTTTTTATCAGGGCTCCTATGACACCGCAACCCACTGCCACCGCGCCCGTTACCGGGTTAAAACGCAACTCGCTCGGCCTGCGCCTCTGGCACTGGTCCAACACGGTGGTCGTGACCGGCCTGCTGGTTACGATTTTGTTTCTGTACGTGATTGTGAAGATGAAAACCGTCGGCCCCGAGTTTCAGAAGGTGCTGGCTACCGAGGGCGTCACGTTCAGCAAGCAGCAGGTGCGCGGCCTGACTCGCATTGTAAGTCACCGCATCTGGGACTGGCACATCGGGCTGGGCGTGGCGCTTTCGGTGCTGTTGGTGCTGCGGGTGGCGCTGGAATTCACGCAGCACGGCATGCAGCGCTTCGGCGCCAAACTGCGGCAGGCCCGGTTCCTGTTCCGCCAGGGCGGCACCGATTTGCGCGACAACCGCCATTCACTGCTCGTGAAGTACTCCTATCTGCTCTACTATTTGATGCTCGTGGTGATGGTGGTCACCGGCCTCGTGCTCATCTATGCCGATGATGTGGAGTTTTTACACAGCCTGGAGCACACCGTGAAAGAGGTCCACAACTTCACCATGTACCTCGTGCTGGCCTTCACCGCCTTCCATATCGTGGGGGTGGTGTACGCCGAACTAACCAAAAATCGCGGCATCGTTTCGGACATGATACACGGCGGTGGTCCGGCCGGGGAATAAGGCAACCGGTAGCCGTAGCTGATTTGCAACTAAGTCGCTTTGTCTAGTTGCTCTTGCGCCTGTTCTTGGGAGGATGCGGGCTTGACCGGCGTGGCGTTAGCCCCACTAGGTGAACTCCCCCCCTTTCGTAGCATTTCTTCTACCTGCGTTTTCAGCCGCTGCATCGACTGCCGGGAGAAACGCTTTTGCAGCATGCGGCCGAAAAGCTTGAAGCCGAGCCAATAGAAAGGATTGCGGATACGGCCGGTTTGGGAAAGGGCATGGATGCGAAAAACGACGCGGCCCGTAGTCAGGTTTTTGTGAACCGTGAACACAATTTCGCCGCGCTCGAAATGACCTTCGAGCGTGCGGTAGTTGTAGCCCCAGACCTGTTCCTCGCCGCCTTCGGGCAGCGGCCGACGCTCGTCGGTGACACCGCCAACCCGCACCCCAAACCAAAACGAAAACCCCAGGAACCGGCCGCGCAGCACCATTACGCGCTGCTCCAGGGGCTGGTCGGGCACGAAGATGCCGGTGATGAGATTGGGGGGCGGAAAGGTGTAGTTGCGCAGCACTTCGCGGGCCGCTGCCCACGAGCCTTGCGCGGCGGGCGGACCAGGAGCTTCGGGTGGCAGTTCGGTTTCGTAATCGTCCACGTTCCAGCCGGTCTGGCGGGTGTATTCGTGGGTGCGGTTGAGGTCGAAGTTGTAGCCGGCTTTTTCGTAGGACTTAAGCCGGGCTTTCTGTTGCTCGTCTAAGGGCTGTGCGTTAGGCATCGTGGGTGACCTTGGTTTCGGAATCACTCTGCTTCACGGTTTCTACGTGCACGGGGCCTAATTGGAGGCCGCCACTGTGAGAGACTACGCGCTGGCAAAACGTCTCCCACGTTTGTTGCTGCACCTTTTTGCCCATGCCCAACGTGTCGTACGTGAAAGCCACCAAGCCATCGCGCGAGCGGGCCCAGGAGTGAATTTCAAATCGGAGGGTATGGGGCAGGGAAGTGTGTGGACGTAACGAGAAACGAATACGCCCTGCTTCCGGGTGGTTTTCCAGCGTCACCAACTCGAAATAATCGAAGTCCACTTCGACTACGCGCACGTCACCGTTCCAGGGGCCCAGAATCTTGATCTGGTACTCGTCGTTTACACGCAGGCAATGGGAAGTACCCTTCGACTTTTTGAAATCAGCCAATAAATCAGGCGAAAAGTCGGACAAGTTGCATTGGATATGCTGCATCAGTTCGGCCGCCGACTGGCGCGAATGCTGCATATCCACCCAGTAACGACGCTCGAAAAGCGGGCCACTGCCACTATGAGCGGGTTGTTCAGGTTTGGGCATGGCTAACAGCTGAGTTTCGGACTACTAGTCGCTTATACGTGCCGGCACTAGTAAGTGGTAAGACGTAAGCAGCTAATCATTAGTTGAGGCGCTGCTGACTAATCATATAGCTTTCATCAACTCCTCCCACTGGCATACTCAATCAGAACGATTGTCATTCCGCGCATCAAGCGGAGAGAGGAATCTGAGTTGAATTGCTCAACGACTTTGAACCAGATTCCTCTCTCTGCTTGATGTGCGGAATGTCAAAAGGACAGTTGTTTTGGTTGAATGCTTGTCTCGACGATACCAATTGCCGTTGACGCCCAACTTCAAGCTTAGCTTGGCAGTACACACTACTATCCACTTATCACCCGTTTGCTGCTTATGGCTTACTACCGCCCGCCCGGCCCACCCGCCGACCCCATCGTTGTGCGCGACCTAACGCGCCTGCAAGACGAGATGCGCACCCGCGTTCGGCAGGAGGCCCTGGTCCGGGAGCCGCAGTTTATTGCCGGCTGCGACTCGTCGTTTCCCACGCCCGACACCATCTTGTCGGTGTTTGTGCTGCTGCGTTTTCCTTCGCTGGAACTGGTAGAAAAGGTGTGGAGCGCGGGCCCGGTGGAAGTGCCGTATATTCCAGGACTGCTGTCTTTCCGCGAAGCCCCCAACGTGCTCAGAACCTACGAGAAGCTTCAGCAGAAACCCGACGTGATTATGGTAGACGGGCACGGCATTGCGCACCCGCGCCGCATGGGCATTGCCGCCCACCTGGGCGTACTGCTCGATATGCCCACTTTCGGCGTAGCCAAACAGAAGCTAACCGGCACGTTCCAAGAGCCGGCCCCTACAAAAGGCAGTATTTCCGCGCTGCACGACCGGAACGGCGACCTGCTCGGCGAAGTAATTCGCTCGAAAGACAAAGTGCAGCCCCTGTTCGTGAGCCCCGGCCACCGCTGCGACCAAGCCACGGCCACCCGCCTCACCCTAGCTTGCCTGCGCGGCTACAAGCTCCCCGAACCCACCCGCTTAGCCGACCATTGGGCCGAGGAATTCAAGAAAGAGTTGAAATAACGGAGGGCCTCACCCCCTTCACCTTACTCCAGAGCCTCCCGCAACGAATCCAACGATTCGCTGGCTGCTTCAGGTAGGTTGAGCAACTGAGCTACGGCCGCATACACCACCCGCGGACAACTCGCCTCCACTGCAATGCCGCGTTGCTGGCTCGCCTGTGTGGATTTGGAAAGCTTGTGCCCCGTAGCATCCAGCAGCAGCCCGTGGTGTAAAAATTGCGTGTTTTGAAACGATTCTGCGCCGGGTAGCCGGCTGGCCAACCAGAGTTGCGCGGCGGTGCTAGGCAGCAAGTCCAGCCCGCGCACAATCAGCGTAACGCCTAGCCGCACGTCGTCCACTATCGAGGCTAGCTGGTAGGCCGCCGTGCCATCTTTTTTGCGCACTACAAAGTCGCCCAGGCCCTCGGCTAGCGGTACCGAGAATTGCCCTTGCCACAGATCGGGCACTACTACCGTTAGGCCGGCCGGAACGTGGGCGCGCCAAGCGGTGTCGGGCGCATCTGGCGCTAAAGCTTTGGCGCGGCAGGTGCCGGGGTAGTTGCCACTCTGGGAGAGAGCAGTGCGAGCAAGATCAGTGCGGGAACAGTGGCAGGCGTAAAACAGATTGGGGTGGGCGGCGCGGGCGGCTTGCAGCGTGGCTTCGTAGGCGGCCAGAAACTGCCGTTGGGAGTAATGTCGCTCGAAGTCGTCGGGGCCGCTGGGGCCGTGGTCGTAGTCGAGGCCGAGCCAATCCAGAGTCTCGAAGATGTTGGCGAGGTAGGCAGGGCGGAACCGGGCGCGGTCCAGGTCGTCGATACGCAGGTGCAGGGTGCCGCCAGCCCGGCGGGTAAGCAGCCAGGTAAGCGTGAAGTTGACGGCGTTGCCCAGGTGCAGAAAGCCGCTAGGCGTAGGCGCTAAGCGCGAAACAACGGGAGATACTGGAAGCTGTAGCATACACGTAAGAGCCGAAAGGTACTACCTGCTACTTCATTGAGTGTAAAACAAATACTACGCATGGCCTCAATAGTATAGTGGCGCTTAAACTTCTGAACTTGAATATTATCGAAGGTGGCAGCTACTTATATCTGGCTATTGCATGAAACACCCTATACTCTTCTTAACGCTCGTGCTTGCACTAGCTACGCTACCCGCCCGCGCCCAGCAGCCGACGCTGTACTTCCCGCCAAATGCAGCAACTGGCACCTGGGCCACCACCCCGCCGCAGAGCCTGGGCTGGTGTCAGCCGCAGCTTGATTCGCTGCTGGCTTTTCTGGGCCGCAAGCAAACCAAGTCGTTCATCGTGCTTCAAAACGGCCGAATTGTAGTGGAGCGCTACTACGGCACCTACACGCAGGATTCTGTTTGGTATTGGGCCTCGGCAGGCAAGTCGCTCACGGCTACGCTGGTGGGCATTGCCCAGCAAGAGGGCCTGCTTCGCCTCTCCGATAGTACCTCGCGCACGCTCGGCCGAGGCTGGACCTCGGCCCCGGCCGCCAAAGAAAAGCTGATTACGGTGCGCAACCAACTCACCATGACCACCGGCCTCGACGACACCCCTCCCACGCCCTGCGACAACGAAAGTACGGCGGCAGCTTGCCTGCTTTACCAGGCTGATGCAGGAACGCGCTGGGCTTATCACACCGGCCCGTATCGACTGTTGCAAGACGTAATAGCTTCTGCGAGTGGCCTTACTATCAACCAATACACCAACCAACGGCTCACTTCTCGCATCGGCATGGATGGGCGGTGGGTGAACAACGTGTACTACAGCCGGGCCCGCGACATGGCCCGTTTTGGCTTGCTGACGCTGGCGCGCGGCACCTGGAACGGTACGGTTATTCTGCGCGATACCGCCTACTTCCGCCAGATGACCACGCCCTCCCAACCCTTCAACCGCAGCTATGGCTACTTGTGGTGGCTGAACGGTCAAACCTCTTACAAGCTGCCTGGCCCGCAGCAAACCACCTTTTCCGGCCCCCTCGTTCCCACCGCTCCCGCCGACCTAATTGCGGCGTTAGGCAAGAACGACCAGAAAATTTACGTGGTGCCCAGCCTCAGGTTGGTGGTAGTGCGCCAAGGCAAGGAAGCGGGCGACGTCCGCTTGGCGTTATCCTCATTCGACGCCGAACTGTGGCGCTACCTGATGGCTGCCATCCAGTGCCGGCCGCTAGCAGCCGACAAAGCGGTTGTAGAATCGGCCGCCCAATTCCACCCAAACCCTGCCACCAACAGCGTCACAGTTGCCTCGGTACCCGGCACGGTCCGCTTGCGCCTGCTCGATGTTACCGGCCGGGTAGTGCGGCAGCAGGTAGCCGCAACCACCGAAACCTCTGTCTCCCTAACTGGCCTGCCCAATGGCCTGTATCTGCTGCAATGGCTGGCACCGGAAGGCCGCGTGCTAGTCACGCGCCGGCTGGTGGTGCGGTAGAATTGCTGTCATTGCGAGGCACGAAGCAATCCGTCCTCTCAAAGCCCAGACTTTCCTAAACAGACAAGCCCTTGACGTATGCTCAACGTCAAGGGGTTGTTGCATTTCAGGGTTTTCAGCTTGACAGAGGACGGATTGCTTCGTGCCTCGCAATGACAGCTGCTTCTCCTATCTCCCTTTTAGCGGGCGCCGGGCGGGCAGTGCTCTTGCAGGAACTTGGTGTAGGTGCTGGCCAGGTGGCGGCTGGTGCCCTCGCCTTCCGAAATGCTGTGGCTGCGGTTAGGATAGGCCATCAGCTGGAAGGTTTTGTTGTGCTTCACCAGCTCGTTGATCATCTGCTCGGCGTTGTTGTAGTGCACGTTATCGTCGCCGGTGCCGTGGACGAGGAGCAGGTTGCCACGCAAGTTTTTGGCGTAGTTCAGCGGCGAGCCTTCCACGAAATACTTCTTGTCTTCGGGCAATAGGCCCATGTAGCGCTCCTGGTAGATGTTGTCGTAGTTGAGCTGATTGTCAACGGCGGCAATGGAAATACCGGTTTTGTAGATCTGCGGATACTGGAACAGCAGGTTGAGCGTGGACGAACCGCCGCCGCTCCAGCCCCACACCGCCACGCGGGAGGTGTCTACGTAGGGGCGCTTTAGCACTTCTTTGGCGGCCATGGCCTGGTCGCGGATGTTGAGCAACCCAATGTTGTGGTAAATGGCTTTGCGCCACTCCCGACCTTTGGGAGCCGGCGCGCCCCGGTTTTCCACCGACACGTAGATGTAGCCGTCGTCGGCCATGTTACCGGCGTAGAGGCGGTTAAGGCCCGTCCCGAACCGGTCCGTTACGGTTTGGCTGGCGGGCTCGCCGTACACGTAGAACACGATGGGGTACTTCTTGGTCTCGTCGAAGTTGGTGGGCTTCACCATCCAGCCGTCCATGGTCACGCCATCCACGGTTTTCACCTGGAAGAATTCCGCTTTCGGCAGCTTCACGCCGCGGGCCCGCTCCGGAATTTCGCCGCCGCTCAGGCGCTTATGATCCGGCAACGATACCACATCGGCCACCGGAAAAGTGGAAGCGTTGGAGAACGTGTGCAGCGCCAGCTTGCCGTTCGGCGAAATGTCGTAGCCGTGGGTGCCGGCCAGTTCCTTGGTGGTTACCCGTTCGGCCTTGCCGCCTTTCAAAGCCACTTTGTAGAGGTAGGTTTGGGTGGCGTTTTCGGGCGAAGCGGTGAAGTAGATAACCCCGTTCTTCTCATCCACCAGCTGCATGCTGATAACGTCGTAGTCGCCTTTGGTGAGCAGCTTCGGCTGGCCGTTGCGGGTCATGGCGTAGATGTGGCGCCAGCCGTCTTTCTCGCTCAACCAGACGAAGCTTTTGCCGCCGTCAACCCAGTCCCAACCCACGGCTTCGGCCTTGGCATCAATCCAGGCTTTGTCGGTTTCCGAGTAGATGGGTTTCACGTCGCCGGAGCTGGCGGTGCAGAGCATCAGCTTGCTTTCGTTTTGGCGACGGTTGAGCTGCTGAATGATCAGCTCGGTGGAATTAGCGGCCCATTCCATGCGCGGAATGTAGTGCTGCACGGCGTCGCCGGGTACCTTCATCCAGGTAGTAGCCCCACCTTGCGCGGGCACCACGCCCACGCGGCAACGGCTCGGGTCTTCGCCCACCACCGGATACTCCACGGGTATCGTGAAGGGATATAGCTGATCGGTGGTGTTGAGCATCAGGTAGTTCTTGGTTTTGCCGGCGTCCAGCTGCCAATAGGCAATGCTCTGCCCGTTCGGCGACCAGCGGAACCCATCGCGGCAATCCAGTTCTTCCTCGTACACCCAATCGAAGGTCCCATTAATCAGCGAGACAGTGCCGTCGGTGGTCAGAGGCTTGATGCTGGCCGCAGCCAAATCCTCCACGTAGATATTATGCTCGCTCACGTAGGCCACGCGCGTGCCGTCGGGCGAGAACTTGGCGAACATCAACGACGATTCCGGCCGGCCTTTACCGAGCTGCTTCATCGTATTGGCCTTCAAGTCGGCCACCCAATAGTCGCCGCGGGTGTCGTAGCGCCACACCTTTTTGGTGTTGGTGTGGATCAGCACTTTCTGGCCGTCGTCGGAGAAAGCAAAGCGCCGCACTTCAATCGGAGCTGACTGGCCCTGGGGGGTCAGCAGGCTTTTGCCCACCAGCACGGTGCGCTTGGTTTTGTCGCGGGCGTCGAGCTGGACGATTTCCCCGTTTTCGGCATTCATGTAACTGTAGCCGTCCTTGGTCCATTGCGTGCCCGGCCCGAACTGCGCCTGCGCTTGGGTTCCAAGAAGCAGCTGAAAAAAACATATCACTGCGACCATTCGCCGCGTGCAAATTCTAAGCATGTGGAAAGCTTTAATCGGTAAAAGGTGAAAGGTGGGTGAAATTACACAATGCGTACTCGTCTTGCTTGGTCTGGCCGCCGGCCTGGAGCCAGGTAGCAGCAGGCAGCACGCTGTACTTGTGGTACTCAAGACCCTACTCTCCCGCTTTCGTTGCACAGAGGCCACAACCAGCTAAACAATTTCCATAACGATATATAGATGAAAAATGAACTTTGTTAGCTAATTGATGTATGTACATATATTTCGTATCTTTGACAGAAAATCAAGTAGGCTTAGAACTCAGATTATGCAAACGCTCCTCCACCCCGCCGATTCGCGTGGTCATGCCAGCCATGGTTGGCTTAATTCCTATCATACGTTCAGCTTTGCGGGCTACAACGATCCGCAGCGCGTGCATTTTGGTGTTCTGCGCGTCCTCAACGACGACACGGTAGCGGCCGGCATGGGCTTTGGCACCCACCCGCACGACAACATGGAAATCATCAGCATTCCGCTTTCCGGTACGCTGGAGCACAAGGACAGCGCCGGCAACCACGGCATTATCCAGAGCGGCGACGTACAGGTGATGAGTGCGGGCACGGGCATCGCGCACAGCGAGAAAAACCACAGCAAAAGTGAGGAAGTGAAGTTTTTGCAAATCTGGCTGTTCCCCAACAAGCGCAACGTGCCTTCCCGCTACGACCAGCAAACGTTCCGCGCCGCCGACCGCCACAACCAGTTCCAGCAAATCCTCTCACCGAACCCCGACGATGCGGGCGTTTGGATTCACCAAGACGCGTGGTTTCACCTGGCTGATTTCGATGCCAACTTTTCGGCTGATTACCAAGTGAAGCAACCCGGCAACGGCGTGTATGTATTCGTGCTGGAAGGCGACGCCACCGTAGCCGGCCAACTCCTGCACCGCCGCGACGGTTTCGGAATCTGGGACACCGATTCGTTTCCCATCAAGGCCGATAGCAGCACTCGCCTGTTGTTGATGGACGTACCCATGACCCTGTAACAGCAATCCGTTCCCTTGTGTGTCCTTCCGACGCAGGAGGAATCTGGTCCTTATCGTTGAACGACTTAACCCAGATTTCTCCTGCGTCGGAAGGACACACAAGGAGGAACAACAATCAGTGAAATCATTTTAATCAGCATAAATCAGCAATTTATGAAACTCGCCACCACCACGTATCCCGTGCTTGAAACCATTCGCAAACGGTGGAGCCCCCGCTCTTTTGCCAGCTACCCCGTCGCGCCCGAAACGCTGACCCAAGTATTTGAAGCCGCTTCCTGGGCCGCTAGCGCCATGAACGAGCAGCCTTGGCGATACATCTACGCCCACCATGCCGACCAGGAAAACTTCCAGAAAATGGTGGACTGCTTGGTGCCCGGCAACCAACCCTGGGCGAAAAACGCGCCCGTATTGATTCTGGCCCTCGCCAAAACGCATTACGACAATGGCACCCCCAACGGGGCCGCCCTCCACGACCTCGGTATGGCCAACGGGAACTTGTCGTTGGAAGCCACGGCCCTCGGCCTGCACACCCATTTCATGGGCGGCTTCGACCGGGACCGTGCCAAGGAGCTGTTCGAGTTGCCCGACACGCTGCAACCCACCGTGATAATTGCGCTAGGCTACCTCGGCGAGGCCGAGTTACTGGAAGAGCCGTTTCTGAGCCGCGAGAAAGCGCCGCGCCAGCGCAAACCCGTTAGCGACATTGCCTTTCACGGCCAATTGAAATAGGTGGTAGCGCGAAGCCTGCGCTTCGCGTATCGTTGAACAACGTACTAGCAGGCGGCGCTTGGCTTGCTGAACAAACAGAACCCGCGCCGCCTCAACACAACAATAACGTTCAGCGATACGCGAAGCAAAAGCTTCGCGCTACAGCCTCATACCCACCATCATCCACTCACCTACCACAATGCCCCATACCATAATTCGCGCGGCCGACCGCGGCTTGAAAGACATTGGCTGGCTGCAAAGCAACTTTTCGCTCAGCTTCGGACCGTATGCGAATCCGGGGCGGAGCGGCTTCGGCTTGTTGCGCGTCTTCAACGACGACTTCGTGAAGCCCGGCAACGGATTCGGTTTGCACGCCCACGCCAATATGGAAATCATTTCGGTGATGCTGGCGGGCCGCATGAACCACATCGATTCGTTGGGCTTCAAGGAGGAAGTTTCCACCGATTGGGTGCAGATTATGAGTGCCGGCACCGGCCTGCGTCATGAGGAATATAACATCGGCGACGACGAAGTGAACTTCCTGCAAATCTGGGTGGAGCCCAAGCTGCAAAACGTAACGCCCCGCTACCAGCGCCGCCATTTCCCCGCCGAGAAGCGCCGCAACCAGCTCACCACCGTTGTCAGCAACGAGGAAGGCACGGCGCACTGCTGGATCAACCAGAACGCCAAACTCTCACTCGGCTACTTCGACGCCGGCCAAACCGTGTCCTATAGCCTGAATCCACTCAACAAAGGCGTGTTTATTTTCCTGATGGAAGGCGCCCTAACCGTGAACGGCGAAGCCATAGCGCAACGGGAAAGCATTGGGTTGTGGGAAACAGGTACGGTGAACATAGAATGCTCTGCCGAAAGCAAGTTTATTATCATTGAAGCGCCCATAAACCATTAGCGCTTACGTTGCTTGTCGTGCGAAGCTTCGGCTTTGTGTATCGTTGCTGACTGCCACGCCGTAACAACGGTTGTTGTGCGGTAACGGTCCGCGAAGCCGGAGCTTCGTGCTTTGCTTTGATCTGTTTTTACCTTCTGCTCTATGACCAAGCGCCGTGTACTTCTGGGGATAATGGCGCTGTTGGTTTTGTTGGCGGGCGGTGGTTTTCTGATTGGCTGCTCTATTTCCGCGCCGCGCTACCAGGGGCCAGTAAGTGCGCATTTCAACGGCCAACAGTTCCAGAACGCGGGCGGGGTCCGCGCCCAGGAAGGCCTCGGCCCGCTGCTCCGGTGGCAACTGCACCGCGACAAAGGCAACTTCCCAGAGCGGCCAGATTTGCCATACGGCCCCAAGCCGCCGGCGCGGGTGGGGTTTGGTAAGCTGCGCGTTACATTCATAAATCACAGCACGTTTCTGCTTCAATTCGACAGTTTGAATGTGCTGACCGACCCAATCTGGAGCGAGCGAACCAGTCCTTACCAGTGGATCGGGCCGAAACGATTACGGCCACCGGGTATACGATTCGAGGATTTGCCGAAGATTGACGCCGTGCTCATCAGCCACAACCACTACGACCACCTCGACCTGAACACCCTGCGCCGCCTTGCTGCCCGCGACCAGCCGCGCATTTTTGCCGGTCTGGGAGTGCGGACTTTTCTGGAGAAAGAACACCTTGCCAACGCCACCGACCTGGATTGGTGGCAGCAGCACCCCCTCAGCCCAACGGTGCAACTAGTGAGTGTACCGGCGCAGCACTTCTCGGGCCGCGGCCTCCGCGACCGGGACGCAACCCTCTGGACCGGTTTTGTGTTGCGCACCGCCGCCGGTCCGCTCTACTACGCCGGCGACACCGGCTACGGACCACATTTCAGTGAAATCGGGCGCCGCGAAGGTCCAATCCGGCTGGCTATTCTGCCCATTGGCGCGTATCGGCCCATTTGGTTTATGCAACCCATTCACACGGCGCCCGCCGAGGCCGTGCAAGCTCATCTTGATTTGAAAGCGGCCCGTAGTATTGCCACCCACTTCGGCACTTTTCAGTTGGCGGATGATGGCCTGACGGAGCCGGTAACGGATCTGCGAAAAGCCTTACGTGCCAAACAGATTCCTGACAGTGCGTTTTTAGTGCTTGAAGAAGGTACAGGATGGCCGCTACAATGATAGGCTGCGCACCTAACTAGCTAGCGAAGGATTGATATTAACCTTTAACTGCTAAGGCTGGAAAATTCCATATTTATCAACCACAATTTATTCGTTGAATAATCCTTACAAGACTATAAACCAGGAAGTAATGATGGGATATTTATAAAATCACGGAAATTTCTTCCGACTTTTGTCCCGGAATTATCCGAATTACTTGCTGTATGAAACAACGTTTACTCGTGCTTGCCCTGAGTGTACTAAGTGTTGCGGGCTGGGCGCAAGTCTTACCTAACCAAGGTCCTCCAAAAGCTATTGCTGCGCTAGCCGAGGTTTCGCCAACGCCGAAGGTGAGTATTTCACCTAATGGAGAATGGCGGTTGGTGCTTGATGTGCAAGAAATTCCCTTCACGCCCGATTTAATGCAAACGGAGCTGCGCCTGGGTGGTTTGCGCATCAATCCGCGCACCAACGGCCAAAGCCGAGTGAGCTATGCTACTAATCTGCGCCTCAAGCGGCTGCCCACGGGCAAAGAACTATTGGTGCAGGGGCTGCCCGCTAACGCCCGCATCAGCGAAGTAACTTGGTCGCCGGACAACACCAAAATCGCCTTCACCCATACTACCAGCAACCACATCGAGTTGTGGATCGTCGATGTAGAGTCGGCTTCGGCTCGTATGGCGCCCAATATCTTCCTGAATGGCGTATTTGGGTCTTCTTACGAGTGGGTATCGGACAGCAAAACGCTGCTGGTGCGCGCTATTGTGGGCGGCCGGGGCGAAGCGCCCGTTACATCTGCGAAGGCGGCCACTCAGTTGCCTGCTCAACCCGACGCTAATGCTCAGCAGGGGTGGGTGAAAAATCCTACCGACGAACTCCTTTTCAACTACTACGCCCTGGCCCAGGTGGTGAAGCTAAGTATTGATGGCCGGATGCAGCCAATGGGTTCACCAGGCATTATTCAACAAGCCTCACCTTCTCCCAACGGCCAATTTGCTTTAATTAAAACCCGGCACCGTCCTTTTTCTCATACGCTGCCCGTTAGCTTTTTTCCGCTGCGAGTGGAGGTGCTGAACATGGAAGGACTGCTGGTAAAAGAGCTGGCCGAATTGCCAATCGTCAACAGCTTGCCTGCTAGCCCCGATGCGGTGCCCACTGGGCCGCGCAACCACAACTGGCGCGAAGATGCGCCCGCTACCTTATATTGGGTGGAAGCGCAAGACGGCGGCAACCCCCAAACGGCCTCCCCTATCCGCGACAAAATATTGGGTATGCCCGCCCCCTTCGACGGTAAGCCACTGGAGCTAGCCGTTTTGCCGTTGCGCTTTGCTACTATCTACTGGGGCACCGACAATTTGGCGCTCGTGCAAGGTTTCCGCTGGGCCGACCATCACCAAACCACCTGGACGCTGGACCTAGCCACCAAAACTTCTCTCACGGTCCTTTTCGACCGCTCAACCGACGATACGTACACCGACCCGGGCACACCCTACATGCAGCGCAACGAGTTGGGCCGCCCAGTGCTGAGCACCAATGTAAAAGGCGACGTTGTGTACTTGTTTGGCAACGGCGCTTCACCGGAAGGCGACCGACCGTTTGTGGACGAATTGAACGTGCGAACCAAGAAAAGTGTGCGGTGGTGGCATGCTGAAGGACCTTTTTACGAGGTACCCGTTGCTATTCTGGATGCCAACAAGCACCACTTGGTTACGCGCCGTGAATCAGCAACGGAAACGCCGAACTACTTTTTACGGGAGGCACGCTCCGGGCGTCTCACACCGATAACCACTTTTGCCAATCCCAACGCCAGCCTAAGCAGCTTCAAGAAGCAGGTAATTAGGTACAAGCTCAGGCTATCTGACAGCGTGGAGTTAACGGCCAACCTGTATTTGCCAGCCAATTACAACAAGCAGGATGGACCTCTGCCCACACTGCTGGAAGCCTACCCAATGGAGCGTAAAACCAAGAAGGCCAGCCAAGTAAAAGGCTCGCCCTATATGTTCTCGCGGTTGAGTTGGGGCTCGCCTGTATTCTGGGTAGCACAGGGCTACGCAGTACTCCAGGGGGCGAGCATGCCCATGATGAGCGAGGGTATGCAGCAGCCCAACGAAGCTTACACTAAGCAACTTGTGGCCTCGGCCAAAGCGGCCATTGATGAAGGCCAGCGGTTAGGCATAGTGGACCTGAAGCGAGTAGCGGTTATGGGCCACAATTACGGAGCAGGCATGACGGCTAATCTGTTGGCGCACTCCAGCTTGTTCCGGGCTGCCATCATGCGCACCGACAACTACGACCGTATTCTTGCGCCGTTCGGTTTCCGAGGTGAAGATATTCCCACTCAACAAGGCACCGAGACGTACGCCAGCATGCTGCCCCTCGATTCCGTTAGCGAAATCAAGGCGCCTCTTTTGATCATCGATGGCCGGGTCGATAACCAAGCTAGCGCGAGTACCGGTGAGTTGGAACGGTTCTACAAGGCCGTGAAAGACCAAGGGACTGTTGCGCAACACATCACGCCACCAGTTGAGTCGCGGGGTTATGCCACCCGTGAGGCCGCTATGTACGTGTTGCGGGAAATAAATTCTTGGCTGGACACGCACATGGTGAGCATACCAGTAGCTCCTGCCGCTGCCACCACCGGCCAAGCCGTAGCGGAGTAGCCTACCTTTGCTAGTATAGTGTGTACCCTCAGGCTTTCAGCTTGGGGGTATTTTTGCATTTGCACTACCGACAACGTGGGCAACGTGCGCTGATGAAGGAGGTAACTACTAACAGAACCCCGCCTAAGTAGAAATATTCCACTTATTTACTGTACAATATTATGCCGTTATCACAACCCGATTTCTACCGCCTGCGTTTTAGGCTATAGTTCAGTTTAAGTTTCTGTTCCTAAAATTTGCTGCCATGAAGACGCTCAAATTATATGTAGCTATGTTGTCTGCCGTTCTGATGCTGGGCAGTACCGTTGGCACCCCTGAAGTAGCAGCGCAAACCACCAAGAAAGGCTGGAGTAAAAAAGGCAAAGGCGCCGCTATTGGTGCTGGTACGGGTGCTGTAGCTGGCGCCGTAATTGCTGGTAAAGGAGACCGGGCAACCGGTGCCGTAGTGGGTGGTGCCGCCGGAGCAGTTGGCGGAGCTCTTATTGGCCGCAAAAAAGACAAAAAGAAAGACCCGGTACGCTACGAGCAGTACTCCAAAAAAGACTAGTAACCAAGATGTTATGGTTTATGAAAAGCCCTGTGCCAGTTGGCGCGGGGCTTTTTGCTCATTATCCAGAGCATACCATTGCTAAACTCACTACGCAACCTTGCAGCCTCATTAGGCAGTATGTGCCATATGCACCTATTCGTTTACACCACGCTCAACGACCACGCTCGGCACCTGCTGCTCACGCAGCTGCCTCCGCATATCACTACTACCTTCCGCCAGGACCTTGAGGAAAACGAACAAGCTGCCACTTTCGGGCTAGCCGACGTCTTACTAGGAAATCCACCAGTTGAATGGTTTACGGACGTCCCTCCAACGGCCCTACGCTTTTGGCAGATTGATTCGGCAGGTATCGACCGGTACAAGCAAGTGCAAACACCAGCGCAAGTGGCCAACGTGGGTGATTTTTTTGCCTGGCCCTGCGCCGAAACTATGGTTGCCGGCATCCTGGGCTGGTACCGACACATTCCGGAACTGGCCGTGTTGCAGGCGCAGCAGAACTGGGTAGGCGCGCCCATTCGCGAGCGGCTTGGGCTGCTGCGGGGCAAGCGCGTTGTTGTTTTGGGTAGTGGGGCTATCGGACAGGCAGTGGCCAAGCAACTAACGGGCTTCGACTGCGCCGTCCAGTTTCTAGCCCGCACCGACCCGCAGGCGCAACTGCACACCAAGGAAGAACTGCTGGCCGCCCTCCCCGAAACCGACGTTGTAGTGAACTGCCTGCCCGGCAGCGCCGAAAACTTTTTCTCGGCCGAGTTGGTGCAGGCCATGCCGCCCAACAGCCTCTACGCCAGCGTGGGGCGCGGCAACACCACCGATGAGCCTGCTCTGCTGGCCGCCCTCCAAGCGGGCAGCCTTGCTGGTGCCATCCTCGATGTAACCAATCAAGAGCCTTTGCCCCTCGACAATCCCCTTTGGCAGTTGCCCAACGTGTTGCTCACGCAGCACAGCGGTGGCGGCCAACCCGGCGAGGATGAAGGCAAGGTGGAAATTCTGTTGCGCAACCTGCTCCGCTTCGAGCAAGGTGAACCCCTGGAAAATCAAGTCAACTTGAGCCGTGGCTATTAAGGCCTATACTTAGGAAGAGCTAGAGGCAGCAAGCAATGGCGGTGAGAACAGGCGGCTCTAATAGGCTATAGAAGTCACTTCCACTATTTCCTCTTTTGGCCCCAGATGCAACGTTACGGTTTCTGCTAGTCGGGCACCAACTACCGCCCGGGCTATGGGCGCCACAAAAGCTACTTTGCCTTCTGCCACCGACGCTTCGTCAACCCCTACAATGGTAAAGCGCCGTACTTGCCCCGGCTTGCCACCACTGTGGGTACGTAGCGTAACGGTAGCCCCAAATCGAACTTCGTTGGCCGGTTGGTTGGCTGGGTCCACCAATTTAGCCGTGGCAATACGTTGGTTGAGCGCCGTGAGCTGGGCATTGAGGATGGTCAGTTGCCGGGTACGGTCTGCTTCGTTTTCGCGGTTTGCTTCCGCTTGCGTACGCCGGGCTTCCATAGTTGCCAGTTCCTCCCGCAGCTGCTCTAGGCCTTGCGGCGTTACGTAGTTGGGCGTGCCCGGCGGCAACGCGGGCCGCGGCGGAATAATGGGGGCTTCTAGCGAATCGTCTTCTTTGGTGAATGCTCGGCTCATGTTACTTGCTAACGCAGCGCATTACCGGGGGTTACTACTGTAGCCTGCTTGATGCTTACCCTGAGTTGCTTGGCTTCGGCAACTTATCTGGCACTTACCAACTCCTGCATCTGGCGGGCATTGCCGATAGCGGAAGCGTCGATGTCATTATTGAAGTAGAGATACGCTTCCTGGACTTGATGGGCCGCTTCAATCTGCGTGGTTACCTGCCGCAACTGTTCCTCGTTGTAGGGCGACTTATACAGTTCCGGCACTCCATGAAAGCGGTAATAAAGCACGTTGCTGTTGGCTACTACCTCATCGGGGAGCTGCGGGTGGCTTTGGCCGCAGAAAGCTACGCCGCGCCGGGCCAGTTCCTGGTACACGTGCCCTTCCCACCAACTCGGGTGCCGAAATTCCAGCACGTTGTGAAACGCCGGGTCGAGGCTATCTAAAATCCGCTGCAACCGGTCGTCGGAGTAGGCCATGCGCGGCGGCAGCTGGAACAGCACTGGGCCCAACTTTTCGATTAGCCCTTCCTGCACTGTGCCGTAGAAATCGGCGAGCAGTTGAGCGGCGTCGTTGAACTGCTTGTAATGGGTAATCAGGCGCGGTGCTTTCACCGAGAACTTGAAATCGGCAGGGCTGATTTGGTACCAGTTTTCCAGAAACGACAGTTGGGGAAAGCGGTAGAACGTCACGTTCAGCTCCAACGTGCGGAAGTGCTGGCTGTAAAACTCGAACCACAAGCGCTGCGGCAGCTTATCAGGGTAGAAAACGCCTTTCCAGTGGCGGTAATGATAGCCGGAACAGCCAACGTGCCAGATGGGCATAGCGTGAGTTGTAAGGTGAAATGAAGGCGACACTTACACTATGAGAGTATTCAGGCTGCTTGTCATTCCGACATTCCGCGCTTCAAACGGCGAGAGGAAGCTGACTTATGGCCGCAGAACGATCATCCTCAGATTTCTCTCGCCGCTTGAAGCGCGGAATGGCGGAATGACAAGCAACTGGAGTGAACTTTTACCGATACTCCCCCGCCACGCTTCGGCTGGCGGTATCGTGGCGGCCGGCTTTGATGAGCGACCAGCCGCTCAGCAGCAACAGCCCGCCGAAACCAAGGAAAGCTAAGTCCCAGGGCAGCTTGTTGGTGGCATATTCCTGGACGTGGTGCAGCCCCAGCAGTTGATGGTCGATGATGCCTTCTACCACGTTAAACAAGCCCCAACCGAGCAATAGCGCGCCCATAAACGTACGCCCCGACCACGGCACGTCGCGCCGGTTGCCCACCGACCACAGCATCCGCAGCCCAATGGCCGTCATGATCCAAACGGCCGCATGAAATACTCCGTCCCAGTACATATTCACTTTGGCCGCCACCAGCGTGTCGGGTGGTAGTTGGTTGGAAAGCATGTTGTGCCACTGCAAAATCTGGTGCAGCACAATGCCATCAACAAAGCCGCCGAGGCCAGCCCCCATCAACACGCCAGCGGAAATCAAGGGGGAACGGTGGAGCTGATTAGTCATGCAGGGCAGGTGAAGTGAAACGGCGAGTGAGCGTATCGGCAAAGAAGAGCCCTACTCCCAGCAGTACCAGCAAGCCGACCGGCAGCAGTATGAGCAGAAGATTGTGGCCGTAATCGGGGGCGTGAATGGTGGCTTGTACACGCGGGCGGCACACGCGGCACGCCCAGGCGGGCGGGGCCAGCCAGCACAGTAGCCAGCCGGCTAGTATTGCCGCGCGGTATGGGGCACTTGTCTTTGGGATTGTCATGTACCTGGCACCTACGCAGCGCCGGGGGCATGGGGTTATGGTCGAGTTTACGGACTTCCGCGCTTGAGAGGGCGCTTTCGGGTAGAGCCAGACAGTGGTTGGTTAATTCGCGGCGTTTTGCAACTTAGCTCTGTTGGGCAAGTACATAAGGGCAGCAACGCCCTTTTCGTAGCGCCCTAACCCTTAGCATCTTTCCATATGGCTCAGATCGTCACGCTCACCCTGAACCCGACGGTAGATAAAAGCACTTCGGTAGATAAGATTGTGCCCGAGCATAAGCTCCGGTGCGCCCCACCCAAATTCGAGCCGGGCGGAGGTGGCATCAACGTGTCGCGGGCACTCAAGCGCCTGGGCACCGAGTCGTTGGCCATATTTCCGTCGAGCGGACCGGCCGGCACGCTCTTGCAGCACTTACTCACGCAGGAAGGCATTGCGCAGCAGCCCATTACCACTATCAACTGGACCCGCGAGAACTTCATTGTCGTCGATACCTCGACCAACCAGCAGTACCGCTTCGGTATGCCGGGCCGGGAGATTTCCACCGATGAGCAGCACGTAATTCTGGAAACCCTGCAAGCCCTCGATCCGGCCCCTGAGTACCTGGTAATAAGCGGCAGCCTACCGCCCGGCATCGCGCCCGATTTCCTGGCCGAGGTGGTGCAGCAAGCCCACGCTGTCGGCACCAAAGTTGTGGTCGATACGTCGGGGCCTGCCTTGGAGCGGGTGCTGGAGGAAGGGGTTTTTCTAATTAAGCCGAACGTGGGCGAACTCAGCCGCATGGCGGGCGTAGACGAGCTCGACAGCCGCGCCGTAGGGGAAGCTGCCAAAACCTTGATTAGGGAAGGCAAATGCCAGATTATTGTAGTCTCGCTGGGGCCGCAGGGGGCTTGCATCGTCACCGACGACCTGATAGACCACGTTCCGGCGCCCGCCGTCAAAAAGCGCAGCACCGTCGGCGCCGGCGACAGCATGGTAGCAGGCATGCTTTGCGCCCTCGCCGACGGCAGGTCGATACGGGAAGTAGTACGCATGGGCGTAGCCTGCGGCACGGCCGCTACCATGAACTCAGGCACTGAACTCTTCAAGAAAGACGACGCCGAACGGCTCTACCACTGGCTGCTCGAAACCATGCCGGAAGTGAAAGCAGTAAGCTAAAAGCCAGTGCGGTTTCAGCGCCAAGCTACCAGACAAGCCGTGGCTGAGAAACGGATACAGGCCCGGCTGCCGTGCCGAATGAGGAAGGAATCGGAGAGTTAATTCCAACTGAAATAGTTGAATTTCTTGCTTCACTCGCAACGACAGGCAAGTTTTCCGGTTTTCAGCTATCGACTGACGGCGTTACCCCGAAGCTTCACCACAAAAAGCCCCAGCGGAAGGGCACACAGGCCGTTCCACCGGGGCTACTGTTTCGTTGCGAATCGTTTATCTAGTCTAGGCTAAGCTGAGGCCTATTTGCTCTTGGCGGAGGCCTTTGTTGGAATAAAGTTTTTGGCATCTAGTGCCGCCGGGGTGAAGTCGGTGAACACGCCGTCGAGCCCTAAGTTGTAGAAGTTTTTATACTCGTTGATTGGGTCGTTGCCGTAAGCTGGCAGTAAATAGCGCGGCTCGTTGCGGAACGTGTACGCATGAACGAGCAGGCCGCGCGAATGCGCCCGCGAAATAAGGTTGGTAGCGGGCAACAAGCTCATATCGGTTGACCGATACGGCTGCACGTACGGTTTCCAGGGCCCAATGCCATCAGCATAGGTTTTAATGAAATCCAACCCGGCATTGGTTGTCAAGTCCAAGTAAGTACGCGAGTCGCCCGAAACCACGAAATCGTAGGGCTGTGCATTCGGCGCCTGCATGATCAGGGTGCCGTTGGCGTCTACATCAGCGGCATCTAGGAGCTGCACCAATTTCACGGTCGAGCGGTATTGATTGCGAATAGCCCGCAGGTTGCCTACCTCAAACGACTGCACAAACACCGGCGCCGTGCGGCTGTTCAAGCCCGCGGCGGTCAGGGCCTGCATCAGCTTGTCGGTGAGCGGCAATCCTAGGTTCTGGTGGAAGGTCGGGTGCTTGGTTTCGGGGTAGATACCGATAATCCGCCGTTTGGCTATGGTTTGCGCCTTCACCAGATTAAGCACTTCCTGAAATGTAGGAATGTTATAGAGGCCATTATATTGCTGCGGCCTGTCGGCCATCGGCTGCTTGGCCCGCATGGTTTTGATTTCCGCCAAGGTGAAGTCACTGGCAAACCAATCGTTTACTGGTACGCCGTCCAGTGATTTGGTGGTTTTGCGGCTCGTAAACTGCGGCAAATCCGCCACGTTGGTAGTGCCCGAAAGAAACGGTTCGTGCCGGCAGACCAGCACCGAATCCTTGGTTAGCACCAAGTCCTGCTCGATAAAGTCGGCTCCCTGGTCGATGGCGAGTTGGTAAGCCTCCAGCGTATGTTCCGGCAGAAAGCCCGAAGCTCCGCGGTGCGCCACCACCAACGGGGGCCGGCCGTCGAGGGTGTTATATGGAACGGTGTTGCTGTCGTCATCCTGACAAGCAGTGGCGGCCAGCAAGCAGGCGGTGGAAAGGAGTAGAATGTTTCTCATGGCTGGTAGGATAGTTCAGCGCAAAAGTTGGATTCCTACATCACTTCCTGATTAAGTCTGGATTACTAAATTGAGAGTAGCACGCGCAGGGTTTCTGCGCACAATCACTGCTGAAATCTTGCGCGTAGAAGCCCTGTTATTCCGTGCGAACTGCTT
Organism: uncultured Hymenobacter sp.; assembly: GCF_964242765.1. Taxonomy (NCBI): domain Bacteria; kingdom Pseudomonadati; phylum Bacteroidota; class Cytophagia; order Cytophagales; family Hymenobacteraceae; genus Hymenobacter; species uncultured Hymenobacter sp. The sequence goes on along the minus strand of NZ_CAXTBM010000030.1, from coordinate 42,914 downwards.
GCGGGGCCGCTGCGCAAAAGCGGAAGCACTGTCCGCTAGGTTGTCGCTGCCACTGGATGTACCAATGTTGTTGCGTATTATGGCCCTGAAATCATAGGGCCAAAAGCCGTTTTTGCCCCACCTTTGCCACCAATCCAGGTGCTAATAGGAGCCATTGTGGCTGAAAACACAAGCTACAAGCAGCCTTGCGCCTTAAAAGCAGACTTTACACTGTATTCGCTTTCCAACCCTACTGCGTGACCGAACAAGACGTAACCCGCCTCCTGGCCAAGCTGCCACCGCTACGCGAAGAAATTGCCAAGGTAATTGTAGGGCAGCACGAGGTGTTAGATGAGGTACTTGTGGCCCTCTTAGCCGGGGGCCATGCGCTCCTCGAAGGTGTACCAGGCCTAGCCAAAACCCTGCTCGTACGCACCTTGGCTTCCGCCACCGACCTGCCTTTCCGCCGTATCCAGTTCACTCCCGACCTGATGCCGACCGATATTCTCGGCACGGAAATCCTGGAGGAAGACCACGGCACCGGCCACCGGTCCTTCAAGTTCAACGAAGGCCCCATCTTCGCCAGCCTCGTCCTGGCCGACGAAATCAACCGGACGCCTCCCAAAACGCAGGCGGCCCTGCTCGAAGCCATGCAGGAAGGCCACGTAACCTACGCCGGTCAGGAACACGCCCTGCCCAAGCCGTTTTTCCTGCTGGCCACCCAAAACCCCATCGAGCAGTCGGGCACGTACCCGCTGCCCGAAGCGCAGCTCGACCGGTTTCTGCTCTACATCCGCATCGGCTATCCCACCGAGCAAGAGGAACTGGCGGTGCTTAGCGGTACCACCGGCACTGCCCGCCCGGAGGTGCGCCCCGTGCTCAGTGGCGCCGATGTACGGCAATTGCAGCAGCTGGTCCGGCAAGTAAGTTTGAGTGATGAGCTACTCGGCTTCGTCAACCGTCTGGTACGGGCCACGCGTCCGGCCACTTCCGAAGTGAAGTTCATCCGGGACTACGGCCGCTGGGGCGCCGGTCCACGCGCCGGGCAGGCTCTGATTTTGTGCGCCAAAGCCCGCGCCCTGCTGCAAGGCCGCTTTGCCGCCACCTTGGAAGACATTCGCGCCCTGGCCCCAGCCGTGCTGCGCCACCGCGTGCTGCTCAACTTCAACGCTGAAGCCGAGAACCTGACGGCCGATGACGCCGTGCGAGAATTGTTGAAAGGGGTGAAAGTCAATTAAAAATTGAGAATTAAGAATTAAAGATTCTTTCAACGCAACAGAGTCTTTCATCTGCTCAGTAAATCCTGCACGCAAAGGCGCAGCCGTTCCACACAAACAGCACCAAATTTTTAATTCTTAACTCTCAATTTTTAATTGATTAATGCTTTCCCCTGAACTCCTCTATGCCCTGCACAACCTGCCACTGGCTGCCAAACAGGCGGCGGAAGGGTTTTTGCACGGCCAGCACCAAAGCCGGCGGCACGGCGTGGGCATGGAATTCAGCCAATACCGCCCCTACCAGCCCGGCGATGACCTGCGCCGCCTCGATTGGCGCTTGGCCGCCCGCTCCGATAGGTATTACCTGCGCGAGTCGGAGGTGGATACCAGCCTGACGGTGCATTTGCTGCTCGACGCCACGGCCAGCATGAACCACCGCGACGACAACGGCCTGCGCAAGCTCGATTATGCCCGCCTGCTGCTGGCGGCCTTGGCCTACATAGCCACCCAGCAGGGCGATGCTGTTGGCCTCACCGTCCTGCACCCGGCGGGCCTGCACCACTTGCCGCCCCGCGCCGATGCCCGCCAACTGGCCCGCCTCTACCACGCCCTCGAAATCACCGAAGCCACCGGCGCTTTTCCGGATGCCGGCACGCTGGCCCCGCTTACGGCGCGTCGCCAACGCGCGCTTACTGTGTGCGTAAGTGATTTGTACGAGCAGGATGCGGAGATTGAAGGGTTGCTGACGCGTATGCGGGCTACTTCGGGCGAAGTACTGCTGCTGCACCTGCTGGCTCGCAACGAGCTGGAGTTCACTTTTCGCGGGGCCGTCACGTTCGAGGACTTGGAAACCGGCCAGCGCCTGCAACTCGACGCCGACCAACAACGCACCACTTGGCAGCAGCAGCTACAGGCATGGCTGGAAACCACCGCCCAGCAAGCCCGCCGCCACGGCTTCGACTACCATCAACTTAGTTCCTCGGACCCGCTGGACCGGGCCATGCGGGAGTTTATGCGGCGAAGAACCCTCCTGGCCTGACTGATGGCGCCCGCAACCTCGCAACAACCTATTCACTTCCTCTAATCACCTGCTTTGGGTTCGTTTACCTCCTATAGTCTCATCGATGCCATGGCCGGGCTGCTGGCCCTGTTGGGACTGGCAGTGCCGCTCGCTATTCACCTCTGGAACCGCCGCCCGGGCCGGATGGTACAAGTAGGGAGTGTGCGCTGGCTGGCGGCTGCGGCCAACCGGCGCCTGCGCAATTTGCGCCTCGAACAGGTGTGGCTGCTGCTGCTGCGCGCCGCGGTGGTGCTGTTGCTGGCGCTGGCTGTGGCGCAGCCGCTTTGGGTACGCAGCCTGCCCCAGCAACCGGTGCGCGGCCACGTGCTGCTTTCGCCCGAGGTACTGCGCCCTGAGGTGCTGCCCGCTCTGCGCCCCAGCGTCGATTCATTGCGCCGCCGCGGGTTTGCGCTGCGGCTATTTGCGTCAGGTTTTCAAGCTATTTCCGCGCAGGCCTGGGCTAGCCCCGACTCTTTAGCCAAGCTGTCGGCCGCTCCGGGCGCTACGGCGCTGGCGGCGGGAGCACCCTCGGTTTCGGGGTCGGCTACGTTGCCCGATGATTATTGGGCCCGGGCGCAGCAGGCTACCGACTCTTTCCCCAACCAGCCGCTGCGCGTAGTATCGGGTGCGGCTCGTAAGTACTTCACTGGCCCGCGCCCGGCCCTGCCAGCCCGCCTGACGTGGCAAGCGGTGCCCCTACCCGACTCGGTGGTTTGGCTTGCCGAAGCAGCAGTAGCAAAACCCGGCACACTGCGCTTGCTGGTGGGGCGAAGTGCAGAAGATGCCACCACGTTTCGGGTGGTGCAGCAGGCATTGCCCCGCGCGGCTACTTCTCTAACGGTGGGCGGCCTGCCGGAACTACACTATCAACCCGCCCAAGCTGGCCACTCCGCTACCATCGAGCAGCCCAACCGGGCGCGGGTACCGGTGGCGGCCAACCCGTTGCGGGTGGTGCTTTATGCCGATGCTTCGCACATTGAGTCGGCGCGCTATGTGCGGGCGGCGCTGGAAGCTGCCGCTCTTGGCTTGGCGCAGCGCCTGGAAATAACGTCCGGCTCGTCGGCAACTGCTTTTGCAGAAGCCACGCCCCCTAACTGGCTTTTCTGGCTGAGTGACAAGCCCGCCCCTACGGGTTGGCGCGCGCAAACGCAGCGGGGGGCGCAGCTTTGGCAGGAAGCCACTGGTGCGGGCACAAAGGTTGAAACCGAGTTAGACCTGACCGGCTTAGCTATTCCCTCCGTAGCTATCAGCCGCCTCGATACCACCGCCAAGGCTAGTGCCACCAAACTGGTGGTGTGGCAAGACGGTACGGGCAGGCCGGTGCTCACTCACCAGTCGAGCGGCACCGGCGGCCTCTATCAGCTAACGACTCGTTTGCAACCCACCTGGAGCGGCCTCCCCGACAGCCCCGCACTACCCGAGCTGTTTCTAGAGCTTCTGCGCCCCGCTGCCCCGCCCGACACCTACGCCAGCTCAAACGATTTGCGCCAGGTAGACACCCGCCAGCTTTCGGCGCCGGTTTCCTTGGTTTCGGGAACCCATTCTGCTACTCCTCAACAGCCCGCTGACCTTAACGCGCCGCTGACCGAAGATCGGCTACTAGCAAGCACTGACTTGCGGCCGTGGGCGGTGCTGGCGGCGTTGGTGCTGTTTGCGGTAGAACGTTGGCTGGCCACCCGCCGCACCTCGGTTAGTAGTTAGTATTTGGTAGCAAGCTGCAAGAATGAATGACTGCACCTACTTAACAATCAATGGGTTTTCTTTTCCCTTAATGCGTAATACTCACTACTTACATCTTAGCACTAACCACTCAATATCAACCGCCAGCTAGTTATGAGTGTTGTTGCTACATCTTCCGCTACTGGCCGAGAGCTGCTGCGCGAAATCAGTCGGCGCGAGGCCAACCGCCGCACTATAGCGCTGTTGATGCCGTTGGCGGCGGCTATTCTAGCCCTTGGCGCTTGGGTTCGGCACTGGTCGGCGGGCCCATTGCTTTTCAGCGCGGGCCTGGTGGTGTTACTGCTCGGTGCGGGTTTCTGGCTGTATAACCTGCGTCAGCCCCGGCTAACGGCACTCGCCCAACGCCTCGACCGGCTGCACCCCGAGCTGGAAGACAGCACCGGCCTGTTGCTGCGCGCTGAAAGTCAACCGCCGCTAAACCTACTGGAACAGTTGCAGCAGCAGCGCATCATGGCCCGGCTAGCGGCCCTTCAAGCTGAAGTTTCCCATTTGCTGCCTTTCTCGTGGCAACCCACGGTGCTCATTACTGCTGTTTTGCTGCTGCTAATGGCAGCTGGCCTGTGGTGGCATCGGCCAACTCAATCAGCGGCGCAGGCGGCATTGCCCGTTCACTTTCCGGCCACCGAAACGCCGCGCCGGCCGGGTCAGCCGGTGCCGGCCAAGCTGCTGGATACGCGGTTGCTCGTGCGGCCACCGGCCTACACCCGCCGCGCGGTTTTTACGCCTACTAGCCTGTCCTTTAGCTGCCCTACCGGCTCGCGGGTGCGCTGGACGGTGCGCGTAAACCGGGCCACCGGAGCTGCCCCAGTGCTAGAGCTAGGTTCCAAGCGCATCAGTTTCCGCAGTGTGGCCAATCAGCCGACAAAGTTTGTGGCCGAAGTACCGGTGACAGTTTCAGCCCTGTACCGCCTGCGCTTCGCCGGGCAAGTTTCCGATGATTACGCCCTCGATGCAGTGCCCGACCAAGCGCCCAGCCTGAAAATTCAAACGCCCAAGCCGTACACCCTCGTTGAGTTTGGCCAGAGCTCGACGGTGCCGGTGCGCGTGGACCTGCGCGACGACTACGGCCTGAGCGAAGCCCAGCTAGTGGCCACGGTAGCGCAAGGCCAGGGCGAAGCCGTGAAGTTCAAGGAAGTGGTTACCAACCTCAGCGGCCAGTTGCGCGGCCAGCCCCGCCAGGCAACCCTAACGACTAGTTTGCGCCTGCCAGCTCTGGGCCTCACCTACGGCGACGAAGTGTACTTCTACGTCAGGGCCCGCGACAATGCCCGCCACCTCACCCGCTCCGACACCTACCTGGTGCAGTGGGAAGATACCACCGTGCAAGACGGCCTCACCGATATGTCGATGAGCGTGAATGTGGTGCCGGCGTACTTCCGCAGTCAGCGCCAAATCATCATCGACACCGAAAAGCTGATGGCCGAGCGCGCCAGCCTGCCCGTCGCTACGTTCACTGAGCGCGCCAACAACCTGGGCTTCGACCAAAAGATGTTGCGGTTGCGCTACGGCAAGTTTTTGGGGGAAGAATCGGAAAGTGGTTCGGCCCCCCAACCGCCTGCAAGCACCGATACCAGCCACGAAGAACACGCCGGTGAGAAAGCCACCGAAGCTGGCCATGCCGCCGATGACGGCCACGACCATGCTGCCGAAACGCCAGCCGGGGGCGAAGCCGCCAACAGCGCTGCCGCGCTAATGGAGCCCTACATCCACCGCCACGACGACGCCGAAACCGCTGATTTCCTGGAGCCCGCCGTGAAAGCCAAGCTCCGGGGCGTCCTGAACCAGATGTGGGAAGCTGAACTGCGCCTGCGTTTAGCCAAGCCGGCCGAGGCTCGCCCTTACGAGTACCGTGCGTTGCGCCTACTGAAGCAGGTGCAGCAGCAAACCCGCGCTTACGTCCGTAAATCCGGCTTCGAGGCGCCCGTACTGCCCGAAGCCACCGCCCGCCTTTCCGGCGACCTGGCCGGGGCCGCCACGCCGCGCTTGCAGCAGCAAACCACCCGGCCCGCCACGCAACCCGAAATTCGGGAGGCTCTGCGCTTGTTGGCTGCCTTGCGCACCGGCCAAGTCGCCCGCCCTACCGATGCCCTGACGCTGGAACGAGCCGGCCAAGCCGTAGCGCAAGCCGCGCTGCAACGACCCGGCGCCTACTTAACCGCCGTGCGGGCCCTGCGTCAGCTAACTACCGATGCCCGCGCCAGCCGCGCCGCCTGTGCTACGTGCTTCGCTCCCGCCGAATCAGCCCTGACTGCCTTGCTCCCGGCACCACCGGCAACTCCCGTCCGCACTAACAACGGTGGCCGATTGAGTCAGCGCTATTTTCAAAACTTAAATTCCCAATGAGTTAGTGCTTGATGCTTAGTTGACCAGGCTCGGGGCAGCTGGAATTCACACCACGACCCTAAATAAGATGGTTGTCTTTCCGACGCAGGAGGAATCTGAGTGTTATCGTTGACTATTCTTATCCTCAGATTCCTCCTGCGTCGGAAGGACAGCCATTAGGTGCTAAGCATGAGGCACAAAAACCAATCACCATGTCTAATCCGCCCATCTATTACGTGTTGCTCGCGGGGTGCCTACTCCTAGCTCTGGGCGTGTCGGTGGCCGCTTGGCGCCGGGCCCACACCCGGCGGCGCGCCGCCCGGTTGCTGGCGGGTTTGCTAGCCGTAGTGGGACTGTGGCTGATGGCCTACCCGCCACACCGCACTGTAGACGAACCCCAAGCCGAAGCTATTCTGCTCACCGACGGCTACCACCCCGACACGCTACGCGCTTTACTGAACCGTTTTGGCGCTCATACCCGCGTGTGGCGCTTCGCCTTGGGCAACGCACAGCCAGCTTCAACCGACACGCCTACCGTAACCAGCCTAACCACCCTGCGCGAGCAGATGCCCACATTACGCCGCTTGCACCTATTAGGCCGTGGGCTGCCCGCGGCGGCTCTGCCGGCCTTGGGCCCTGTGCGCCTGGTTCAACACACTTCGCCTTCCTACGCTGGTTTCCGCAACACCCACTGGAACCGCACCTTAGAGCTAGGGCAGCCACTGGTGCTGGAAGGCTATTTTGCATCCTCGGCTGCCCGCCAGCCGGGCCCAATCTGGGTACGCCTGCAAGTAGCCGGTGCCCCCCGCGACTCCGTGCGGCTACCGGCGGGGCAAGGCACCTTCCGGCTGCGCTACGTACCGAAAACGGCGGGGCGGTTAGTAGCTACCGTTTCGGCGGGGCCGGGCCACCAGTTGCTGGCCAAGGAACCCGTGCCTCTGGAAGTGGTGCCGCCGCGCCCTTTGCGCGTGTTGCTGCTGGCTGTCACACCTTCGTTTGAACTCAAGTTCCTGAAAAACCATTTGGCAGCCCGGCAGCACGCCGTTGCGTGGCGGGCCGGCATCAGCCGGGGCCTCACCCAAACCGAGTTCAGCAACCAACCCACTATTGATTTGAGCCAATTCACGCCCGCGCTGCTCGCTCGCTACGATGTGGTGGTTACGGAAGCTAGCGTGCTAGCCGCTTTGCCCACCGCCGAAGCCCAAGCGCTACGGGCCGCCCAGCGAACGGCCGGCTTAGGCGTGGTGGTGTTAACGGAAGCTGCCGCGCTACCGGCGGCCGTGCCAGGACGCGCGCAAGTGCGTTTGGTACTACAAAACAACGCCCTCAACCGTCCTCAACGCATACACTGGCCTGATGCGCCCTTGGCTACCACTATAGTGCCCGGCACGCTCACGCTAGCGGGAGCCGCGCGGCCCCTCGTGACGTTGGTGGGTTCGGAGGTCGCCGTAGTGGCCAGCCAGCGCGTGGGGCTCGGCAATGTGGTGATATCCACGCTGCCCGAAACCTACTCTTGGCTGCTACAAAATGCCCCGGCCACCTATGAAAGCTACTGGAGCCGGTTGTTGAGCGCTGCCGCTCGTCCTGTTGCTCTCCCCGCCCGCTGGACCTTAGCTGACCCGTGGCCGCGTCCTCAACTGCCTCTGCCACTCCGCTTGGCGGGCTCCTTCCCTGCCCAGCAGCCCTTGGTGCTCGGGGCCACTAATACGCCCCTGGCCCGATTGCCGCTGCAACAAGACCCTGCACTGCCCGAATGGAGCACTGCTACGTACTGGCCCACCGCGCCGGGTTGGCACCAGATTCAACTGTCGGGGCAGCCAACCCAATGGTTTTACGTGTTTGCTAATTCCGACTGGCAGGGTCCCGAATTACAGCGCCGAAGCCAGAGCGCTATTTCGTGGCTTACGTCGGCAGCAAAACCTCTTCCGGCCTTGCAGCGCGCCGAACCGTGGCCAATTGGGTGGTTTTTTGGGTTGTTTGTGTTGGCAGCGGGTTTCTTGTGGCTCGAAGAGAAACTATAGGTCCTTTGCGTTTCAACGCTCTCCGTTCCAAATCAGGAAGGCCACCTCTCACAGCCGCGGCCGGCTCTGTGCAGCCGCTAGTAGCGAATATCTGGGTGACCACCTAAGCACGGCTCTGTATCTCCTGCGAGCCCTACATTATAACCGCCCACTACCAATACCACTAACGCTCCCAACGGAAGCGTCACCTGCGCCGCCGAACTGACAGCGGGCCAAGCATCTTCAACCAAGTGTTCCTGTTGACTATGTTTCTCTGGTGTGGTGCAATTAGTGACCGAACTACCTGATGTGCTTTGTGAGTAGTTCATCGAATTCAATGTTTACAACATAACATTTGCAATATTATATATAAAATAACCTATTTTATAATATTCGACGATTTGTTTTTCATTTGGAAAGAATTCCAGTACTAGATTGTTAAGGTGCTCGGGATTATACTCATCACACTGAAAAAACAAAGCCCGAACTCAGCGGAGCCCGGGCTTTACAGTATCATGAAAGCCAATTACTTGGCTGTTCCTTACTTCTTCTCTTCGGTGGTTGTGGTGGTAGTCGACTCGGTAGTGGCTGGAGCGGCCATAGCTGAAGTATCACCGGCCATAGCAGACGAGTCCATAGCAGGAGCCGTAGTTTCGGTGGTAGTCGTAGATTCGGTGCTTGCGCCTTCTGCGCCTTCGGTAGTAGCCGGCTTTGATTCGCAAGAAGCAAGCGTCACAGCGAAAAACAGAGCGGATACTTTCAGCAGGTTGTTCATTTGATCGTAGGTTTGAAAAGTTTTGTTTGAAAAACACCCTTCATACTCGACAATAGAAAAGGTAACCCAACAGTAAAATATATTTACCGAGCGGGTTACCGGGCTTCCCTCATTGTATTAACAACTAAAGTGAATGGCGAAGGCCACTGCTTCTTATTCTTACACCGATGACGAGTTTGTGGCGGCTATCCGCTGCGGCGACGACCGGGCCCTGGCGCAACTCTACCGGCTGCACCTCCCCATGATTTCGCACTACGTGCTGCAAAACAGCGGCACCGAAGACGAAGCCAAGGATGTGTATCAGGAAGGGATAATGGTGTTCTATGAAAAAGTACGCGACGGCTCCTTGGAGCTAAGCTGCCAAATCAAGACCTACCTCTACGCCGTGTGCCGCCGGCTGTGGCTGAAGCGACTCACCGAGAAAACCCGCTTCGGCGGCCACCTCGATGACCACGAGCCCTACCTCGAAACCGGTGCGGAAGCCGACCTAGTGGAGGCCGAAGAACGGGACCGACGTTTTGCGACAATGAGCGAAGCCTTGGACCTAATTGGCGAGCCATGTCGTTCCCTTTTGGAAGGTTTTTACCTGCTCGATAAGTCGATGCAGCAACTCACCACAGAATTCGGCTACACTAATGCCGACAATGCCAAAAATCAGAAGTATAAGTGCCTGGTACGATTGAAAAAGCTGTTTTTCACCAACTACCAGGAGTCGGAATCTTAAGAGTACAGAAGTGAGAGATGAGCGTAGTGCAGCCGGCCTTTGGCGGCACTACGCTCATCTCTAAGCCCTACCTAAATACCTGCGGACTTCAACCACCCGCGCTAATGCTATGATGACTGAAGCTGACTATTACGCTTTATTTGACGCCTACCGACAAGGGGAGCTGGAAATTCCGGCTCGCCTAAACTTCGAACGCCGCCTTGCTGCCGACCCGGTGCTGGCGCAGCGCTTTGCTGAATTCGAAGACGTAACCAGCACGCTGAGCGGCTACGGGCACCGCCTCAACACGCGCCGCAAGCTACGGGCCATTCAGGCCGAGATTGATGCCGAGCAGGCCGTGAAGCTGCACACCGATGGGGAAGTGCTGGAAACGGGCCACCCCACCATGCCGAAGCTGCATATTTCGCGCACCGAACTAAAGCTGCGTGAGTTTTGGCAGAGCCACCGGGCTACCATGATGGTGGCGGCTTCGGTAGCCGTTATGGCCGTGTTCACCACCTTGCTCGGCATCGAGTGGTGGCGCGCCTCCCAGAAGCCTTCGCTGTACGGCTACACGGTGCTGCGCCGCGAAGTGGAGCGCATCAAGCGCACACAACGGGCCATGAACCGCGCCATGCAGGGCCAAGGCGACACCCCCGAATCCGCCAAGGAAGGCAAATTTAGCGGGACGGGTTTTGCCCTCACCGCCGATGGCTACCTCGTCACCAGCTACCACGTTATTCAGGATGCTGATTCGCTGCTCATTGAGGGCCGCGACCAGCAGCGCTTCCGCGCCGAGCCCGTGTTCACCGACGTGGCCCACGATTTGGCTATTCTACGCATCAAGGACAAGTCGTTCCGGGGCTTCGGCCGCTTGCCCTACTCGTTTAAGCGCGGCACCGCCGACCTCGGCGAGAAAGTATACACGCTGGGGTATCCGCGCGAAGACCTTGTTTTCAACGACGGCTCGCTGAGTGCCCGCTCGGGCTTCGAAGGCGACTCTGCCTTCTACCAAATCAGCATTCCGGTGAACCCCGGCAACTCGGGCGGGCCCCTGCTCGACGAGCGGGGCAACCTGATTGGCGTCATCAGCGGCCGGCAGATGGACGTGCAAAGCGCCGCATTTGCCACCAAGTCCTCCTATCTGATGCGCTTGGTTGACTCGTTGTCGGCGGCTGGTGCCGGGCACCCTTATTCCTTGCCGCGCGGCAATCAGCTGGCGGGCAACTCCCGGCCGAACCAGATTCGCAAGCTCCAGGACTACGTGTTTGTCGTGAAAGTGTACGAATAAGAAAAGCTTCGCAATTCACTGAGTTGGGGTTCTGCCTAATCAAGTCCTCTGCCTTAATTGCTATCTGCTAGCACAAAGCCCTGCCGGTTTCTGGTGGGGCTTTTTTGTTGTGGCTTATGGGTTTCATTGGTTGGGCGGAGGCAAGCACTTTGCGCTTGGACAATTGGTAGGACCTAGAAAAGAATTGTTTATTAAACTTCCACTATTTTAATAAGTCCTTAGAAAACAGCTTGCTAATAGGGCCGGCAATGAGTTACTTCCGAACCCCTTATTTCCTTTTCACGCCACTCCCACCCTATTGCCTATGAACCGTAGAGCTTTCCTCAGCAAACCTGCCACCACCTTAGCCGCCCCACGAGTGGCAGTAGCGGCGCGACCAACCAGCGGTTCTGACGATCCGCCCGGAGACGGCGAAACCATCAGCCGGTTCGCCAATACCCGCTTACCGACCGAGCCGCGCTCCTTGGCAGGCCTAGCCCCGTATACTGGTCCGTGGGGTTCTGCGCAGGCGGCCCACCTGTTGCGCCGCTGCCTGTTCGGTCCTACGCGCACCGAAATCAATACGGCCGCGGGCCAGACGCTGGAGCAAGTGGTAACTGGGTTGCTAACGGTGCCAGCCGCTCCCGCGCCGCCGCGCAACGTGTCGGCCACGGATACGAGCGTGCCGCAGGGCCAGACGTGGGTGACCGAACCTTTCAACCAAACCTTTGAAGGGGCTCGGCGTTCGTCGTTGCGGGCGTGGTGGATGGGGCAACTGCTGGGGCAGGGCACCTCGTTGGCAGAGAAGATGACGCTGTTTTGGCACAACCACTTTGTGATTGAGCTCGGCGACATCAACGACGCCCGTTACGGCTACCACTACTGCGCGCTGTTGCGGCAACACGCACTCGGCAACATCAAGCAGCTTACCGAAGAAGTGACCGTGGCTCCGGCCATGCTGCGCTACCTCAACGGCAACCAAAGCACGGCCAACGCCCCCAACGAGAACTACGGCCGGGAGCTGCTAGAACTGTTCACGGTGGGCAAAGGCCCATTGATTGGGCCCGGCAACTACACCAACTACACCGAGGCCGACGTGCAGGCCGCGGCCAAGGTCCTGACTGGCTGGCGCGACAACACGACCACCATTGCCGGCTACTACACCGCTTCGCGCCACAATACCACCACCAAGCAATTCAGTGGTGCCTTCCAGAACGCCACCATCGCCAACCTCGGCGACCAGGAATACAAGGCCCTCATTACCTTGATTTTCACGCAGCAGGAAACCGCTAAGTTCCTGTGCCGCAAGCTCTACCGCTGGTTTGTGTACTACGTCATCGATGCTACCACCGAAACGGAAGTAATTCAGCCGCTGGCGCAACTGCTCGTTGCCAACAACTACAACGTGGCGCCCGTGCTGCGAGCCTTGCTGTCGAGCGAGCATTTCTATGATGCCGTGAACATGGGCTGCGTGATTAAGAGCCCCCTTGATTTTACGGTGGGCACGTGTCGGCAATTGCAGATGGTGTTTCCGGCGGCCAGCAACCTGACGGCGCAATACGGCATGTGGGACTACCTCAACAGCTCCACCAACGTGCAGCAGCAGTACCTCGGCGACCCGCCGAACGTAGCGGGCTGGCCCGCTTACTGGCAAACCCCACAGTACTACGAAATGTGGATCAACGCCGTGACGCTGCCCCGCCGCAACCAGCTCACTGACCTGTTCATCAGCACCAACGGCTACACCCGCAATGGCGCCAATATCAGGATCAATTCTATTGACTTGGTGCTTTCGCTGCCGCCCGCCACCGCCGCCGACCCCAATCTGCTGATTGCGGAACTGGCCCAGTTGCTGCTGCCTATCCCCCTCACGGCCAACCAACTCACCTACCTCAACGATACGCTGCTGCCCGGCCTGCCCGATTTCGAATGGACCGTGGAGTGGCAGCAATACCTGGCTGCGCCGACCAACGCCACCCGCAGAGCTGCCGTCGAAACCAAGCTTCGGTCTCTGCTGCGCACCATGATGGGGCTGGCTGAATATCATTTGTCTTGATGATTGAATGACTCACTGGCGGGCTCTACTAACGGCTCGCCGACCAATTCACCAATGGAAAAATCAGTCATTTAACCACCAGACAGACATGAAACGCAGACATTTCCTTCAAACTACCGCTGCTGCTACGGTATTGCCCACACTACTCGGGGGCTTGCCCATCGGGGCCTACGGTTTCTCGCCGGAGCTATTCGACATAACCGGCGGCGCCACCCAAACCGACCGGGTGCTGGTGCTTATTCAGCTGAACGGCGGCAACGACGGGCTAAACATGATTATCCCCACCGACCAGTATTCGGCGCTGATGAATGCCCGGGCCGATATTGCCATTCCGCAAAACCAGGTGCTGCCGCTGAGCGCTACCACGGGCATTCACCCGGCCATGGCGGGCGTAAAAAATCTGTTTGATGATGGTAAGATTGGGGTGGTGCAGGCCGTAGGGTACCCGAACGCCAATTTCTCGCACTTCCGGGCCACCGACATCTGGACCTCGGGCTCCGACTCCAACGCAACCATTACCTCGGGTTGGGCCGGGCGCTACCTCAACGGCGAATACGCTGATTACCCCACCGGCTACCCCAGCACCGCCAACCCCGACCCGCTGGCCATCAGTATTGGGTCGGTGGTGAGCAACTGCGTGCAGGGGCCGAGCGTGAACATGGGCATGGCCATTGCCAGCACTTCGTCGTTTTACCAACTGCTTTCGGGCGGCGTAGACGCGGCCCCGAACACGCCAGCAGGCCACGAATTGACGTTTATTCGGCAGGTAATATCCCAGACGCAGGTCTACACCACAGCCATCCAAGCGGCGGCCCGGCGGGCCACCAACCTCTCGCCACTCTACCCTACGGCGGGGCAAAACTCGTTGGCCGACCAGCTCAAGATTGTGGCGCAGCTGGTAGCCGGCGGCTTGCAAACGCGCATCTACGTTTGCAACCTCGGCGGCTTCGATACGCACTCGGCGCAGGTGCCTACTACGGGCAGCACCACTACGGGCACCCACGCCACGCTACTGGGCAGAATTTCGCAGGCTTTAGAGGCTTTCCAGGATGATTTGCGCCGCCTGAACGTGCAGGACCGGGTGGTCGGGATGACGTTTTCGGAGTTTGGTCGCCGCATCAAGGCCAATGCCTCGAAAGGCACCGACCACGGCGCGGCGGCTCCGCTTGTGGTGTTCGGCACGAGCGTCAACCCGATTTTGCACGGCACCAACCCCGTGTTGCCCGCCAACGCCGGCGTCAACGACCAAGTGGCCATGCAGTTCGACTTCCGGGCCATCTACGCCAGTATCCTGAAAGACTGGTTCAAGGTGTCGCAAACGACGATCAACGAGCTGCTGCCTTCCACGAATAGCCCGTTCTCCTACGTGCCCGTCATCCGGCCAGCGGTAGTAAATGGTACAGCCTCGGCCGCCGCTACCAACGTGGCAGGCTTCAGCGTGTACCCCAACCCCGTTCGGGACCGGGCCACGGTGGAATTTACGGGCGAAGGCGGCCACGTCCAAGTGCTGCTCTACGATGCGCTGGGGCGTGAAGCAGTCCGCGTCGTGGACCGGGTCTTGCCCCGCGGGCCTCACAAGATTCCGCTCGATGTTTCGCGCCTCGCGGCCGGTTCTTATCACTGCCACGTACAGGAAGGCCCGCGCGTTAGCTCGCGGTTGGTGGTAGTGGAATAGCCTGAGTTACTGCCGGGCTTTGCACCGCCAAAACCTTGCGAATACGCTTAATTAAGCAGGGTTTTGCGGGTGAAATATTGGTTGAACTTAAACGCGTTTAACCTAGTCGAGCTTGTTTTTTCTTTGTCTTGCTCTTCAAAAATCCTGGTATCGAGGCAGCCCGGAGCGAGCTTTTTGCGTACACGCCCACCAGTGGCTTAGCCACTTGCAGTGCTCACCCGTACAACCGCTACCACAACGCCACAAATGGAACAACTACAGAAAAAAATCGACCCCATTGCACCAGAAGATATTTCCCGGACGCTGGAAAGCGCCTATCACGTCATCTTCCAGGGCGACCATGACAAAATCGACGACTTACTGCGCCATGGCGGCACGCTGATCCGCAAAGCCGCCCAGCGCTTCACTACCACTCAGCTGATTCTGGGTATTGCGGGGGTTGCCGTTGCGGCCGTGGCCGTAATAGCGCGCATTGAAAGCCAGCAGAACGACAGTGAAGGCGAAGGTGAAGTAGTGGATGTATCAACTCCGGAAGCCGAAGACAAGCCGAAGCCCAAAGCCAACAAAGCACCGACTCCAACTGCATAAGTTGCGGCGGCACCACGCAAAAAAGCCCTGCCCGAAACACTTCGGGCAGGGCTTTTTTGCGTGGTATCCGGGTCGATGCGTTTTCAGACTCGTCTCAACCGTCTGATTTGTCGTTGCCCACCTCCTACAACAGATTAAGCTGCTTCGAGCAAGCTAGCATCGTTGTTAGATGGCGAATTAACACGGGTGGTAATGATGTATTCGCGCATCAGCTCGGCCGGATACGGCTGCAAGAGCGCCTGGTGGTCGGCTACGCTGACGGCATCATCGAGCCACGCCAGTTCGGCGTCGCGGCCTTGCAGCATGACGGGCATGCGGTTGTGGATGGGCGCCATCAGCTCGTTGGGGTCGGTGGTGATGATGGTGAACGTGGGGCGCACTTCGCCCGTAGCCTTATCAACCCACTCGTCCCAGAGGCCGGCAAATGCAAACGGTTCCTCGTTGCGCAGCAGAATGCGGTGTGGCACTTTGCCTTGCGCCGTTACCTGCCATTCGTAGAAGCTGTCGGCGGGTACGAGGCAGCGGCGACGCTGGAGTAGCTGCCGGAACGACGGCTTTTCGGGCAGGGTTTCGGCCCGGGCGTTGATGGGTTTGGGAGCCGCTTTCAAATCTTTCACCCAGCCCGGAATCAGGCCCCACTGCAAAAGCTGAATCTGGCCCGGCTCGGTGTTAAGAATAACCGGCAGGCGCTGCGAGGGAGCAGCGTTGTAATTGGGGTCGGCTTCCGCTTTAAAAGAAGCATCAAAACGTTTTTCGAGCACTGGTTTCGGAGCAAGGGTGGTGTAGCGGCCGCACATAAGAGAGTTGGGAAAGAGTGGAACAGCGCATCAACAGGATGTCTATTCATAACGCTGGCCGGGAAGTGAGGGTTCTTCTAAACGGGTCATAAAGCCGGTTGCCCGCCTATTTTATCTGTGTCCCCAACGGTATTTACTTCGTTAAGCTGACGACATAATTTGTGGCCGTGTGCTGCCCTGTTGTTTCACGTGCCATTCGTACAACAAAATCGACTTACCCTCCTCGCTTATGTCGGAAGCTCCCCAAAAACCTGAATTGCCTGCCTGGGTATTTCTACTGCTGCGCTTGGCGGCAGCGGCGTTGGTGACATCGGTGGCTTGGTTTGTCGTGCGATGTAATTGAAGATTTGTTTTAGTTAGCGAAATAACAGAACGGTGCAGAAGCGCCCTCCGTGGCATTCCGTCGTTGAACGACCGGAATAACAGCTAAACAACTCCAGCAACGACGACACCTACGGCGTCTCCTGCACCTACCCTTTCAATCGGGTCTTGCTATTACCTCTTCTATGTTGCTTGGACAAGGCTCTTCGGTAACGCTGGGTTGGCTTTGGTTTGTTGTAGCTCGGCCATAACCCGGGGCACCCAATTCGCGCTACACCTAGTCTCACCTATCCCTCCTCTCCCATGGCAACCTTGAAGCTGCGCAGCAACGACCTGCGCAAAATCGGCTATCCTGAAGGCCGAGCCATCAACTTGGCACTGGACATTTTGGAAGACCGGCAATTGAAAAAGCTCGACAAAGGCAGCGCCTTGGCTACTCTCCAAAAAATCAAGGAAGACCCCTACGCCTACCTCCGCGACTCGCTGTGGCGGGAACTGGCCAAGGAATTTGTGCCCGATCCCAGCCGCGACGTCAGCCTGAACCCGGAAATAAAAGACTACCGCCGCTACGGCGACGCCTTCATCGAGGATGGCGCCCGCAAGCAAATGGACACCGCCATGAAGCTGCCCGTAACGCTAGACGGCGCGCTCATGCCCGATGCGCACCAGGGCTACGGCTTGCCCATCGGGGGCGTGCTGGCCGTTGACAATGCCGTCATTCCCTACGGCGTGGGGATGGATATTGGCTGCCGCATGGCCTTATCGGTGTTTGATTTGCCGGCGCACTATCTCGAGCAGCGCACGCAGGAATTGAAAAAGCTGCTGCACAACCACACGCGCTTCGGGGCCAAGGAAGTGTTCAAGAACCCCGCTCAAGACCCGGTACTGGACCGGCCCGAGTTCAAGGAAATAGCGGTGGTAAAGGGCAAACGCGAAGCCGCCATCAACCAGTTGGGTTCTTCGGGCTCGGGCAACCACTTTGTGGAGTGGGGCATAGTAGATATCACCACCGAAAACAACGACCTCGACCTACCGCTTGGCAAGTACTTGGGGTTGCTTTCGCACAGCGGGTCGCGGGGCTTGGGAGCGGCCATTGCGCAGCACTACACCAAAATAGCCATGAACAAGTGTCCGCTGCCGCCTGAGGCGCGCTACCTGGCCTGGCTCGACCTCGACAGCCAGGAAGGCCAGGAATACTGGCGCGCCATGAATCTGGCCGGCGACTACGCCTCTGCCTGCCACCACGACATTCACCGCCGCCTGAGCTTGGCCTTGGGCGCCAAACCCGTAGCGAAGGTGGAAAACCACCACAACTTTGCTTGGAAAGAAACCCTACCCGATGGCCGCGAGGCTATTGTGCACCGCAAGGGCGCCACGCCCGCCGGCCAAGGTGTGCTCGGCGTGATTCCGGGCTCTATGACGGCACCGGGCTTTATCGTAAGGGGCCGCGGCGAACGGGACTCCATCCAATCGGCTTCGCACGGGGCGGGGCGCAAAATGTCGCGCACGCAAGCCAAACAGAACATTTCGGAGGGTGACCTTCGCCGCCACCTCCGTGACCAAGGCATCGAGCTAATTGGCGGTGGCCTCGATGAAGCACCAATGGCCTATAAAGACATTCATCAGGTTATGGCCCACCAGCGCGACCTAGTGGATGTACTGGGCTCGTTCATGCCGCGCATCGTGCGAATGGACGCGGGCGGTGGTGGCAAAAGCAAGTACGGTGGAGAGTAGGAGCAAGGGCACCAAGTGGTTCGCAGCATTTCAAGACACAATCACGCCCGCGGCGCACCTCCCAGCAACTGTTGGAGCTGCCGGGCATTCACTACCCCTGCCCCGCCAATACCATTATTAAAGTACACGTAGGCCTCTTGCACGCTGGGCTCAACCTGAATATCGTGCGCCACCCGCTCCAAAAATTCCGCGCTGTAAGCCGAGGTGTACAGCACTGGCACGCCGTGGAAACGGTAATACAGTTGTGGCGTGTTGATGATTACTTCATCAGGCAGCGCAGCTGGGTAACTCTGCCCAACGAAGCTGATATTGTGCCGCCCCAGCTCGCGCATAATCTCGCCTTCCCACCAGCTTGGGTGCCGGAACTCCAGCACGTTGTGAAATCTCGGGTCGAGATGCTCCAAGATGCGGCCGAGTAGCTCCTCGGTGTACGCGGATTTCGGCGGCAACTGCAACAAGATGGGGCCAAGCTTCTCGCGCAAGCCCTCCCGCACTACGCCGTAGAAATCGGCTAGTACCGGGCCGGCTTCGGCATTGAACTTCTTGTAGTGCGTCACGATGCGCGGCGCTTTCACCGCAAACCGGAAGTCGGCGGGGCTTTGCGCGTACCACGTCTCGAACACCTTCATCTCCGGCATGCGGTAGAAGGTTACGTTCACTTCCAATGTGTTGAACTGGGTGCAGTAATAGGCAAACCATTTGCGCGGCGGCAGGCCTTCCGGGTACAAGATACCTTTCCAGTCGCGGTAAGAAAAGCCGGAACAACCGATGTACATAGTGGGCATAGCAAGGGGCGGTGTGTGGTGCTCTTACGCAAATCCTGCTATCAGTCGCCGAGGGCTTCACTTTATTTTAACTAGGCTGCCGCTTCCCTTGTGGTTGAGCACACAGATGGAAACTTAGTTGCAGCTGCTGCCCAAGGTCTTGTTGCTGCTGGTTCGGTTGCCGGTAGCTTGGTTTTGGGTGCTCGAAATAGGACGCGGGTTTAGAGACATGCAATAGAATAAATTACCTGTTTATCAGTATATTATATCAAGAATACTCTCGTCCACACTAAACCCTCTCAGCTATGAACGACCAAACCGCCCTCATTACTGGCGCCTCCAGTGGCATCGGCTTCGAACTGGCCCGCTGCTTCGCCCGCGACGATTACCGGGTTGTGCTTGTTGCCCGCCACCTCGATGAGTTAAAGGAAGCTGCCCGGCTGCTTCACCAAGAATTTCGGGGTGTCGATATCGTGCTGCTCCCCTTCGATTTAAGCCGCCCCGAATCGGCCGATCAGATTTATGCGGAAACCAACCAACGCGGCTTCCAAATCGATGCCTTAGTCAATGATGCCGGCTTCGGGGAAACCGGCTACTTCACTGATACCGACATGCAGACCGAGCTCGACATGATTCAGGTGAACGCAGCCTCGCTCGTGCATCTAACCAAGCTCTACCTGCGCGACATGGTAGAGCGCAACGAAGGCCGCATTATGCAGTTAGGCTCTATTGCCTCGTTCTCGCCTAGTCCTTGCCAAGCCGTGTACGCCGCTACCAAGGCCTTTGTGCTTAGCTTCACCGAGGCCGTGCAGCACGAGCTGAAGCAAAAGAAATCGGCCGTAACAATGACTATTCTCTGCCCGCCCCCTACCGATACCAACTTCTTCCACGTCGCGCACGCCGAAAACACCCGCGCGGCTGCTCATCCTGCCTCCGCCCGCGACGTGGCCGAAGAAGGCTACGATGCCCTGATGGAAGGCGCCGCGCGGTCTTTGCCCACTATCAGCGCCAAAGTCAACTTTTTCTCTAGCCTAGTTCTGCCCGACTCCATGCTAGCTACACTCATGAACACGCAGCTACACTCCACTCAGAAATAAGCTGATAAGCTACTATTCAAGCCACCATGACAAACGCCTCCTGCCTATTTGTGGCTTGGAGGCGTTGTCGCTTTTAATTCAAGCTGTTAGTGTGCTCTTGCAATTCAGATCGGGGCCTTCGCTTACGACCGTTTCAAGCCTAAGCGCTCCACAGTTTCGCCTTCGAAGTCGAACTGAATAAGTATGGCGGGTTCTTCGCCTACCACCCAGCCGTCGTGGCCAGGCGCAATGGCTACCACCTGCGGCGCCACGTATTCTTCTAAAGCGCCATCGGCGTACTGAATGGTGAGGCGACCAGCAGCCAAAAATCCGACGTGGGCGTGCTGGCACAGTTCGGTGCCAATCACTGGCTTTATGTCTTTCGACCAGCGGAACCCCACCGGGTACACCACCCGCTTGACGCGGGAGTTGCCAGTACGCACTACATCAACTTGCACGCCGCCTATTTCGCGGCTTTCGGCGTTTTTGAGTGGGCCTAAGAGGATATTAGTGTTCATCGTTACGGGGCAAAAGCAGTGAATAAGCAGATCTAGAACTTGCTTGAATATAGCTAATCTACAGTTAGCATTCCGGCGCTTTAAGCTTCTCTTTTCCACTTGCGCCCCGTACCTAGCTTCTCTTTCCCGGTAGCTTTTCACCTCGTAAACGCATTGCCTGCAAAGTAGCAAGCTAACTTACACCACACCAGCAGCCGAGAGTAACTCAAAGCACCTGCTAATGCTGACGCGAGTTTAGCACAACGTGCTTGTCGGATAACATCACTGTTCGATACTTACAGGCAAAGCGGTTCCACTGTTGCTTGATGCTACGCTTGCAGGGCAACCGCCTATACCTTGTATCAGGTCTGCTGAGCAGGATTAAGCAGGAACGCTTAAGTTTGCTTTCACAAACAGACAGCACCGGTTTATGTAATAGCTGACTTCTTTCAAAAATCGAGTAGCCAACCCACTGAGTGGGTTGTGCTATCCATTCGCTTTTCAAGAAAGAACTTATGCTACTTCTACAAAACCTCGGGTATGCACACCCCAATAAAGATGTGCTGTTCGACAACCTGAATCTGGCTGTCAACTACCACCAGAAAATTGCGCTAATCGGCAATAACGGCGTAGGCAAGTCTACCCTGCTTCAATTAATTGCCGGTATTTTGTCGCCTTCCAGCGGGCGCGTGAGTGCTAGCACCGCACCCTATTACATTCCACAGCATTTCGGGCAGTTCGATGAGTTGACTGTGGCCCAAGCATTGAACATTGAAGGCAAAGTGGTGGCCTTGCAGGAAATCCTGGATGGCAAGGCCACGGAAGAGAATCTAGCCGTGCTGGACGATGATTGGACTATCGAGGACAGGAGCCGGGAAGCCTTGCTGCACTGGGGGCTAGCCGAGTTGAGTATAACGCAACAAATGGCAAGCCTCAGCGGCGGCCAGAAAACCAAGGTTTTCCTGGCGGGCATCGCCATTCATCAACCCGAGTTAGTGCTGCTGGACGAGCCCAGCAACCACCTCGACAGCGGCGGCCGACAGTTACTGTACGACTTCATCAAGACCAGCCCGAACACCCTGGTGGTAGTGAGCCACGACCGGAGGCTGTTAAACCTGCTCGATTCGGTTTGTGAATTAAGCAAACGGGGAATTGCAATGTACGGCGGCAATTATGAGTTCTACGCCGAGCAAAAGCAGGTGGAAAGCAATGCCCTGAACCTGGATGTGAAAAACCGCTCAACAGCCCTCCGCCAAGCCCGCGAAACCGAGCGCGAGGCCCTGGAAAGAAAGCAAAAGCTAGACGCCCGTGGCAAGAAAAACCAGGACAAAGCCGGCCTGCCGATCATCGTACTCAACATGATGCGCAACAACGCCGAAAAGAGTTCTTCTCGCCTCAAAAGCATTCACGCCGAGAAAGTAGGCGCCATTTCCCAGAAGCTGAGCGAGCTGCGGAAGGAGCTGCCCGATACCGACAAAATAAAGCTGGGCTTCGACAACTCAACCTTGCACAAAGGCAAGATATTATTCACTGCCAACGACTTGAACTATAGCTATGGCTCGCGCCTGTTGTGGCGCGAGACCCTGGGTTTTCAGATTAAAAGCGGCGAGCGACTGGCACTGCAAGGCCCTAATGGCTCCGGCAAAACCACCTTGATTAAGCTGCTATTAAGTGAATTAAAGCCAACGCTTGGCACGCTAGTACGGGCCGGCAACAAAGCGGTATTCATCGACCAAGATTATTCGCTGCTTAACGGCCAACTGCCAGTGTACCAGCAGGCGCAGCTATTCAACGCGTCGGGGCTGCAAGAACACGAAGTCAAGATTCGCCTGACCCGCTTCCTGTTTACCAAGGAATACTGGGACAAACCGTGCAGTACTTTGAGCGGCGGCGAAAAAATGCGGCTGCTGCTGTGCTGCCTAATGATCGGCAACCAGGCTCCGGACCTCATCATCCTGGATGAGCCGACCAACAACCTCGACCTTCAAAACCTGGACATCCTGACGGCCGCTATCAACGACTACCACGGCACCCTCATTGTGGTATCGCACGACGAATATTTTCTGGAGCAGCTACACGTGGAACGCACCATCCACCTGAAGTAACCACCAAGCAATTCGCTAGCCCGAAGTGAAAATTTATTTACTGCTTGCTTGTATACTTTGAAAAACAAAGTACTTTTGGAAAGCGTCATAAACAACTAGCAAGCTTACTTAAGTGCAACCATGGCTAAACCTGAAGTGACACCAAGTACTAGGGCCAGCAAGCGCCAAATTATGGTAGCAACTACGGCCATTTTTGCTGTGGGTGCAGTATTTGCCTTCACTAAGTGGAAGCCACTAACCGACAGCGAGGGCCAACTAACCGTTTTGCATTGCCGGCAACCTCTACTACGTAGGGCCCCAGGACGTTAGCCTTTTCTGCTTACCGGCCCTCAAGGCCACGTGCTAGTTGCTGGGAGCTACCCCGGCACCGCCCCAATGATTTGGAAGAGGATTGCCACCCTCGACTTCAGCATCACCGACGTGAAAATCCTGCTCAACTCGCATGCTTACTTCGACCACGCAGACGGTCTGGCGGCTTTGCAGAAAGCATCGGGCACCTAACTGTGGGGGAGCAGGGGATGCCGACATTATTTGTGTCCAGAAGTATCAGCGACCGAATGATAGAAACTTAGTAACAATTGCAAAATGAAAGCAGAACTCGTAAACAACCTAGGCAACCCCAGACAGCTTGAAAAGCTATATCGGGACAACAAGACAATTTTCAGAAGAGAATTCAACTCTATCTACCCTAATATCAAGGAAAATACAGTTGCTCAAATCTGGAATGAAAGATTAAATTTTGAAAATGAAGGAATTTCTTGGGGCACCAAAGAGGAATTGTCTTTCGTTATATTAGCCTCACTTATTGCAGGATTTATTGCTAAATTTCCTCAGTTTTTCGGAATAAACTCCGAATACTTTTACCCAAGAAATATTGCGTTTGTAGTTTTCCCGTTGCTGATTATCTATTTCGCTTGGAAACAAAAACTTCAAGCTAAAAGAATTGGCATCATCTCTTTAATTCTTGTAGCTTCACTCGCCTACATTAATTTATTACCTAATAATAAAGAGAGTGACACATTGATTCTGGCTTGTATTCACCTACCACTGTTATTATGGGCTGTATTAGGCTCTACTTATGCAGGAGATGATCTGCAAAACCCTCAAAGACGACTGGATTTTCTCCGGTACAACGGAGACTTGGTTGTAATGACTACCATTATACTACTTGCAGGTGGCTTGATGAGCGCCATTACGATGGGGTTATTCGAAATCATCAACATTAGCATAGAAAAGTTTTACATAGAATACGTCGTCATTTGGGGACTTGCATCCTCCCCAATTGTGGGAACCTATCTTGTTCAAACGAATCCTCACTTGGTGAATAAGGTTTCGCCGGTAATTGCCAAAGTATTCACACCGCTGGTTTTGGTGATGCTTGTGATTTACCTCTCTGCCGTAATCTACACGGGCAAAGACCCTTACAACAACAGAGAGTTTTTAATGGTCTTCAATGCCCTCCTGATCGGAGTAATGGCAATCATATTATTCTCGATTGCCGAAACTTCCAAAAACACAGGCAATAAAATTGAGAATCTGATGCTGCTTGCTCTTTCTATTATAACAATAGTTGTAAACGGAATAGCGCTTTCAGCAATCCTGTTCAGAATTTCAGAATGGGGAATTACACCTAACAGACTTGCCGTTCTAGGTGGCAACGTTCTTATTTTAACTAATCTTTTAATTGTAACTTACAGACTATTTAAAGCAACAAGAGGGCAGAGTGAAATTCATACAGTCGAGAATAGCATAGCTTCTTTTTTACCCACCTATGCTTTCTGGACAATTATTGTAGTGTTTATTTTTCCCTTGGTTTTTAACTTCAAATAATAAAGATGGGTTAAATCTATCGAGCAATTACCTGTAGCGCGGACCATCCCGTTGTTATATGGAAAGATGCAAACTGCTGGAATAAGGTGTCGTAATAAAAAACACCTTACCACCTATGATGCGTGCAATAAACACTTTGCAGTCTATTCTCGGAATCATGCTTTTTCCAATGCCCAACCATTCGCCGCCTTACCTGCTGCCGGCGCCGCTGAAGAAACGGAAGCTATCAGTTTAGTCCGGAGTACGAGAGTCGTCCTTGGACTAGCATCTCCTAATAGAGAAGCTGCACTTTTCGAGCGACCGCTGCAAAGTTGACCTCTGAGTCCAAGCCCGTTTTTACGCCTCTCCCTCCGGAGAGGCTATTTCGTACGCAGCTTGTCTGCTGTGGATAGGGTACAGAAGCAAAACAATCCTGATGAGCGAGCGGTATTAGAGCGAATCGCTTCACCAAATAGCGGCTCACATCCTATCCGCTCATCTTACTGCTTATGAACATTGGAATCATTGGGGCCGGCCACATCGGCAGTGCCCTGGCCGTACGGCTCACCAGCCTCGGCCACTCGGTCTATATTGCCAATTCCCGCGGCCCCGAAACGCTAACGGAACTGGCAGAAAAAACCGGTGCTACCCCCGTCACGCCCAAAGAAGCCGCCCACCACGGCGAAATCATTGTGGTAACCATTCCACTGAAAAAAATCCCCGATCTGCCAAAGGACCTGTTCGAGGGCGTACCCGCCAGCGTGCCGGTAATCGACACCAGCAACTACTACCCCTTGTTGCGCGATGGCCAGCTGCCAGAGCTGGAAAGCGGCGACCTGACCGAAAGCGAATGGGTGCAGCAGCACCTAGGCCGCCCGGTGCTAAAGGTGTTCAACAACATCTTCGCCGCGAACCTTGAAAACTCAGGACAGCCCGCCGGCACGCCCGGCCGTATTGCGCTAACGGTAGCCGGCGACGATGCCGCTGCCAAGCAGAAAGCAATGGCCCTCGTTGAAGAACTAGGCTTCGACGCCGTGGACGGCGGCAGCCTGCACGAGTCGTGGCGCCAGCAGCCAGGCTCGCCGCTGTACTGCACCGATTTACCGGCTGCCGAAGTGCAGCAGCATTTAGCTAGCCTAGGTACTGTGTTCACGCCCGAGCAGCATGCCCAATTCGCGGCCAACCAAGCAGCATCGGAAAAACAACTACAAGCGCAAGGCGTCAAGTTGTAAGGACTAGCACCCGACTGTTAATCGGTTGCTTCAAGCCCCAATGAAAGAGCCCTAGCGGTTGCCAGGGCTCTTTCATTGGGGCTTGTTCGATAAAAGGGCGTTGCCAAGTGCCATGGCCGTTTCGAGAGCTACGTGAGCGAAACCGGAGCTTCAGTGTATCCTTAGTTCGAAAGATGCCCTTGAGTTTTCTGACGAGAAAACAGCCTTTCCTTCCCGCGGCCGTGCAGCAAGCTACAGTAGCTTTCAAGAAACGCAGCAGATAATAGGAACTTAGAGTAGCAGGTTCTAAGAAGTTACTTTAATCAATGCTGGTTGCCACCGCACTTGTTCTTGCGTAGCTTGTGCTTCGCACTAGTGGAGGTACAATCTCCACCCTATAGCTCGTCATGAGCTACAAGCTCGCATGAGTTGAGGCGATTTTATATTATTTGCCTTTAAATCGACATCAAAATGGACTTAAGTACTGCAAAAGATATTGCTACAATAGCTGCCCCTTTTTCAGGTGTCGTAATCAATGCTTTTTTGAAGCCAGCACTAGAAGAATTTGCTGATTTTTTCAAAAAAGGAAGAATAATTTAGAGAATCTTGTTACCGACAAATTCAACGATTATTTAATACGTTCATTTGAAAAGCACTGGTATATAAAGACCTTAGTTTTTCAAAATATGCAGGTGCCATTGTACCAAATATACACACCTCTTACTGTTGTTAACTCAGATTCTGGAGAACGTATTAAAATAGATTCTTTTCCTAAAAAGTTATTACCAACTAATAATAAATTATTATTAGTTGATACTGCCGGAATGGGAAAATCTACTTTAAGCAAATATCTTTTTTAAAAACTATAGAAGAAGGAAGCGGCATACCAATATTTCTAGAGTTAAGACAATTAAAATTAAATAAGACTATCGTCGATATCATACACGAAGATATTAGTGGAATTAATTACATTTTTGATAAGGACTTTTTACTCAAATTAATTGCTAGAGGAAATTTTATTTTCTTTTTTGATGGGTTTGACGAAATCCCCTTGAAGGAAAGGAAGTACGCCACTCAACATTTACAAGACTTTATTGCAAAGGCATCAAAAAACAAATTCTTCCTAACCTCGCGTCAAGATGGCGCGTTAGCTTCATTTGCAGATTTTCAAAGGCATGAAATAAGTCCTCTTCGTCAACATGAAGCATTTGCCCTACTAACAAAACTAGACACTATAGGCAATAGCAGTGCTTCAGGAGAAACAGCTGATTTACTTATTGAAAAGCTCAAAGAAGAGCACCACAATGCTAATCTAAAAAGCTTTTTATCAAATCCATTACTCGTTTCATTGCTTTACAAGGCTTATGACTTCAAGCCTACATTGCCAATGCGAATAGACATGTTTTACAGACAGGTATATGAAGCCCTATTCGAAAATCACGATTTATCCAAAGGGGGCTCTTTTATTAGAGACAAAAAATCAAAATTAAATATTGATGAATTTTCAAGAGTATTACGTGTACTTGCAATAAAAACTATTGGGTTAGGCAAAGTAAAATATTCTTTAGATGAATTACTAAATCACGTAAATGAAGCAAGAAACAAGTGCTTGGGACTTTCTTTTTCGGAATCGGATTTTGTTAAAGACTTAATAGGCAGCGTCCCCTTATTTGTAGTAGATGGACTATATTACCGTTGGAGTCATAAATCTTTTCAAGAATATTTTGCGGCTCTTTTTGTTTCTTCAGACGCTAAAGGAGAAGCTGATATGTACCTAAACAAGTTCGTCAACAGTAAAGAGCAACAAAGATTCGTTAATATATTAGAACTCTACTACGACTTAGATATCACAACTTTCAATAGAGCAATAACAAAAAACTTGATTAATGATTTTATAGATTACACAAATAATTTCGGATATTCTGCAAAGTATTCCGGCATAGATAAAGTCGATTTACAGGTACGCAAATCCATCTGCTTCAACAGGAGATATCTATTATTTTCAGATAAAGCTGTTACCAAACTAGCCGGTGACAACATCAAATCTGAACCTGGAAAAGCGCATAATACTATGAGGCAATATATTGAACATGAGTCACTTATATTAGATGGAGAAAGAATAGGAAGTTCTACAATTTATCCTTTGGGAAGTGGTCTGATAGCAATCAATAGCAAGTGGGTAGCTATTATAGAAATTCTGTACAGGAAGCAAAATCCACTCGTCATTAGCATAAATACTAAAATTCAGAAGAAACAAGCGAGGAGCTTTGGTGAAATTAGCCCTAACGATTTCATTCGTGATAATGAGCCTAAATTCATAGTGGAAAACCCAAACGATATTTTAAATTCTCATACCAACTTTGAAAAGATAAATGTTTTATTAGCTAGCAATGACAGAATCAAAATTGGAATTGACGAAACAGAAGCAATAAGAGCGTTAACAGAAATAGATCGATTTACAAATATTGGAATAGACGACTTCCTCGGCAATATTTAATGTAGCCAATGCAACAATATGATAATTTGTCATTATTTCTGGTTCAAAAACCTTATAAATAAGCCAAAACGTCAGCAAAACTTCTTCTGCACCCCATTTGCTAGGCACTCGTAGAACTTCCTAACCCGAAGCACCTAACTAGTCTTAGCAGCCATGAACTTTAATAACTATACCATCAAGGCACAGGAGGCCGTGCAGAAGGCCACTGAAATTGCCGGGGGCAACCAGCAGCAGGCCATCGAAACGGGCCACCTGCTGAAGGGCCTCTTCCAGAGCGACGAGAACGTACTGTCGTTTCTGGCCAAGAAGCTGGGTGTGAACCTGAACATCCTCACGCCCCGCCTCGATACTATTGTAGCCGGCTATCCGAAAGTAAGCGGCGGTTCGCCGTACCTCTCCAACGAAGCGGCCGCCGCTCTGCAGCGCGCTACCGGTTTCCTGAAGGAGTTTGACGATGAATATGTGTCGGTGGAACACCTGCTACTGGGGTTGCTGGGCGGCAAAGACGCCGTGGCTACCCTGATGAAGGACGCTGGCTTCAACGAGAAAGATCTGAAAGCGGCCATCAAGGAGCTGCGCGGGGGCCGCAAGGTGACCAGCCAGACCGCCGAAGACCAATACCAGAGCCTCAACCGCTACGCCCGCAACCTCAACGAGCAGGTGCGCATCGGTAAGATGGACCCGGTAATTGGCCGCGACGAGGAAATTCGCCGCGTACTCCAGATTCTGAGCCGCCGTACCAAGAACAACCCTGTCCTGCTCGGTGAGCCGGGCGTTGGTAAAACCGCTATTGTAGAGGGCTTGGCCCAACGCATCGTGGCCGGCGACGTGCCCGAAAACCTGAAGGACAAGATCATCATGTCGCTGGACATGGGCTTGCTCATTGCCGGCGCCAAGTACAAGGGCGAGTTTGAGGAGCGCCTCAAGTCCGTCATCAAAGAAGTCACCGACTCGGAAGGCCAGATCATCCTGTTCATCGACGAGATGCACACGCTGATTGGCGCTGGTGCGGGCGGCGAGGGCGCCATGGACGCCGCCAACCTGCTCAAGCCAGCCTTGGCTCGCGGTGAGCTGCACTCCATCGGGGCCACTACCCTCAAGGAGTACCAGAAGTATATCGAGAAGGACAAGGCATTGGAGCGTCGTTTCCAGGCCGTGATGGTAGATGAGCCGACCATCGAGGACGCTATCAGTATCATGCGCGGCATCAAGGAGAAGTACGAACTGCACCACGGCGTACGCATCACCGACGACGCCGTAATTGCTGCCGTAGAACTTAGCTCGCGCTACATCACCGACCGGTTCTTGCCCGACAAGGCTATTGACTTGATGGACGAGGCTGCCGCTAAGCTGCGTATCGAGTTGAACTCCATGCCCGTGGAGCTCGACGAGGTGCAGCGCCGCATCATGCAACTGGAAATCGAGCGCGAAGCTATCCGCCGCGAGGAAAACCACGACCGGGAAAACGTCCTCACCAAAGACCTCAGCGAGCTGACTGCCAAGCGCGACACCTTGAAAGCGCAGTGGGAAAACGAGAAATCGGCCCTCACCAGCATTCAGACCGAGAAAGAGAACATCGAGCGCTACAAGCTGGAAGCTGACCAGGCTGAACGCCAGGGCGACTACGGCCGCGTGGCCGAATTGCGCTACGGCAAGATTACGGAAGCTGAAAACAAGCTGAAAACCTTGCAAGACGAAGCCAACGCTAATAAAGACGGCGGCTCGATGCTGCAAGAAGTGGTAACCCACGAAGACATTGCCGAGGTAGTAGCCAAGTGGACCGGTATTCCGGTGAGCAAGATGTTGCAGTCGGACCGCGAGAAGCTGCTGAACCTGGAGCAAGAGCTAGGCAAGCGCGTAGCTGGCCAGACGGAAGCCATTGGGGCTATTTCCGATGCCGTGCGCCGTTCGCGCGCTGGCTTGCAGGACCCCAAGCGCCCCATCGGTTCGTTTATCTTCTTGGGTACGACCGGCGTAGGTAAAACCGAGCTGGCGAAGGCTCTGGCCGAATACCTGTTCAACGATGAGAACAGCATGGTTCGCATCGACATGAGCGAGTACCAGGAGCGCCACGCCGTATCGCGCCTCATTGGGGCGCCTCCGGGCTACGTGGGCTACGACGAAGGTGGGCAGCTAACCGAGGCCGTGCGCCGCAAGCCGTACTCGGTGATTCTGCTCGACGAAATCGAGAAGGCGCACCCCGACGTGTTTAACATCTTGCTGCAAGTGCTCGATGATGGCCGCCTTACCGACAACAAAGGCCGGGTGGCGAACTTCAAGAACACTATCATCATCATGACCTCCAACACGGGTGCCGACATCATCCAGCGCAATTTCAAAGAGCTGAACGAGTACAACCACGACGAAGTGGTGGACCGCACCCGCGAGGAAGTAGTGGAGCGCCTGCGCCAGCACATGCGCCCCGAGTTCCTGAACCGCATCGACGAGATTGTGATGTTCCAGCCGCTGAAGCGCCGCGAAATCCGCCGCATCGTGGACATCCAGTTCCGTCAGATTCAGCAGCGCTTGGAAGAAGCTGGCATCCGTCTGGAAGCCACCGACGAAGTCCTCGACTTCCTCGGCGAGCAAGGCTTCGACCCGCAGTTCGGTGCTCGTCCGCTGAAGCGTGTGTTGCAGCGCTTGGTGCTGAACGAGTTGTCGAAAGACATTCTGTCGGGCCGTGTGAGCAAGGACGCCGTAGTGGAAGCCGTGCTAGAAGACGGCCAGATCCGGTTCCTGAACGTGGACGTGGAAATTCCCGGCGTGTAGTCTGGCCGCTCGTTCACCTAGAGTATTCTAAACCTAAAAGCCTCGCCATCCCACCCTGGCGGGGCTTTTTCTTTTTTAGCTCGGTTATGGAAAGCTTTAAACGGTTTTGCCGCATGGTCGGCTTGGTGGCTATGCTGCTATTGGCTGCGGCGGGAGTCGGACTCACAGGCGCCGCTCCTATCCATCAGAAGCGGGAGCGGTTCATTGATACAGACCCCAAAACCGAGCAGGTAGACGAAAAGAATACTCAGGAAGACAAACAACTTGGACAAGAGTAAATGCTTGCCATAGTAGCTGCTCCTATACTCCTATAATAAAAAAGTCCCGCTGACATAGTGCCAGCGGGGTTTTCTCTTTGCGCTACCGTATCGTTGCCTAAGCGAATAAGGGACCGGGCTAACGACGGCGACGAGCGGCTTTGCGCTCCATTCTTGCGCGGTAAGTACGCCCCAAAGCAACATGCTTTTCCTTTAGCCGGGTTCGGATGGCTGGGGGCAGTGGCGCGCCAGCCAAGTAGCTAGCGCGCAGCTCGGCAAACTTGGCGTCGGAATAAGGAGCGTTGTGCACGAACATGTACGTGACCCCAGCCACCCCGAGCAACAGGCCCGCAGCCACTTGGCCCCCAGATGGCTCGCTGTTTTGGGACTGTACATAAGGGGAGCCAGAGCTACTGCTAGCGTTGGAACCGGTCATGAGGCGCAGCCCCGGCAACGCCACCAGAATGGGCAACTGCCCACCAAGGCGCTTGGCATTGAAGAATCCCTGCACGGCATCGAGCGTATCCTGCTGGGCATCGGCTAGCACCTGAGCGGGGGTGGCAGCTGGGATGATGGGCGTAAGACCACCAGGAGCCACTCCTTTCGCTAATAGTGGGTTGTCTTCGGAAGCAGTGCCGTGCAAGGGCATGAAGTTACCCTTCAAACGCCGGCTGATGCTGGTTGGCAAGTGGCCGGTGGCAGCCAACTCGCGCAGTAAGCGCCGCTCGCGGCTTCGGCGGAACTGAATGCCTTTGTTTAGCCCAAGGCCAACAAACGCGGAGCCGGCTACCACGCCGGGCGTCCACACCCCGGCACTAGTAGACTGCTAGGCCGGCAAAATGGAGGCCAGCATGCCAGCCGTTCCCAGTGCAAACCAACCGATGCCACCCCCGCGCCGGCTTCGAAACAGCTCATGCACGGCCCGGGCAGTGTCGGCGCGGGTCAGGGAAATGGCTGTAGCTGGCACTGGAACAGCCGCCGGGACAGCAGAAGCCACGGCAACAGGCAGAGCTTGCGCGCTTACAGTGGCAGTGCTTACGGCCAACATAGAAATAACACAAAGTATGCGCAATAGCATAAGCTAGTTGTTAATTGATAGAATGACAGCAACAAAATGGCAGCAATATACCTGCTAACCCCCGAATCTAGAAACCCCTATATAGATAGTACTTCGATTAAACGTACTGCGTATAGTCGAGCTTACCTAAGTTGGTTTAGTTGTCTTAATTACTTGTACATAGTACTTATTCCGTGTAAGATATTGTTAAAATCAAGCTAAACAGTAGGTTGAGAAACGGAGTTAGGTTGTCAATAGAAGCTTTTAGGAACGCTAACAGCAAGTAACTACTACACTACGGGCCTAATCAGGCGCTGGACAGAGCATGAACTTATTCACAGGTTCCAAGTTCAAGAGTGCTATCTTACCCGCAGATAATGCCATTTCTACTTGGTTATTTCCTGCTGGTGTGCGTAGTAGGTACTTGACTGAATTGTTGCTCCTTAACCCCCTTCTCTATGTCCCACTCGTTCTCTTCTAATCAAACAAACCGGTTTGCTTTACCGCGCATCATTCGCCTAGCAATAGTGGCAGTAGGTATTGCTGGATTGCTGCCTGGTTGCGTAGATGATGACGGCAACATCTCGTTTCCAGTTGCGCCCACCAGAATTACCGTGGCCCAACCCGGGGTGTCGCCCGAAGGAATTCAGTATGACGAGCTAAACCGCCGCTTCCTGGTTAGTTCCCGGACCCGCGGACGCATCGGCACGGTGAAAGACGACAGCACCTACACTGTATTTGCGGACGATGCGCGGCTGATTTCCACTATCGGCCTGAACCTCGACGTAAGCCGCAGCCGCTTGTTCGCCGCCGTTTCCGACAACGGCGCCAACACCACCCGCTCAACGCCCGCCACACTGCGCCGTTTGGCGGCCTTGGCGGTTTTCAACTCCAACAATGGCAGTCTGCTTCGATACGTAAACTTGGGGGCGTTGCGCCCAAACCAAAACCACTTTGCCAACGATATTGCGGTCGACCTTCAGGGCAATGCCTACGTGACCGACAGTTCTTCGCCTATCATCTACAAGGTAGATCCGCAGGGAAATGCCTCTGTGTTTCTGGAAGATCAGCAGTTGAGTGGCGGCACGGGCTTCGGGCTGAACGGCATCGTGTTTCACCCCGGCGGTTACCTGCTGACGGCTAAATCCAATGACGGTACCTTGTTCAAGGTGCCTCTCAACAACCCAAGCAGCTTCACCCGAGTGACTACCAATCAGAATTTGACAGGTGCCGACGGGTTGTTGCTACAGAATGCGCAAACGCTGCTGGTTGTATCGGGGGGCCAAACTACCGTGTTCCGCTTGTCCAGCACCAATGGGTGGGCTAGCTCTACCACTACGGGCACCTTTGCTACCGGCCCGGTTAGCCCTACCACTATCACGCGTCGGGGCCTAACGGATGCCTACGTGCTATATCCTTACCAAAGCACCTCCCCGTTCTTCGAGATTGTTAAAGCCCGTTTCTAAGCTATTACCTTCTCAGAAAGCTAGATACCCCTGAAAGCCTAGCACACCGTCGTACGGACTGGTTTGCGTAGCTTACAATAAAGAAGCCCCATTAGCTGATTGCTAATGGGGCTTCTGCTTTCAGTTCTTATTATGTTATGCGGAAAGAAGTTATCTCGCACCTTTCTGCACGTTCGTAGTTAGCGACAACGGCTATGGCAACGACTGCGCAAATTAAAGTTGGCCTCAACCCAATAGTGTGTAGTTTGTAACCACTACTTTATACAGTCTCACCAAAATTTCCTACCACGCTATGACTTCAACTTGTACATGCTTTCGGCGTGGCGGGCCGGCTTGCCGAACACTGCTAACGCTCTGTCTACTTGTATTTTGCGCCGCTTTGGGGCCGCGCGCCTTTGGCTACGATTTCACGGTGGCCAAGGATGGTACCGGTGATTACACCACCGTGCAAGCCGCTATTGATGCGGCCCCTACCAGCCGCACTACTGTATTTACCATCTTCATTGAAAATGGCCGTTATAAAGAGAAAATCACGATTCCGGCCAACAAGCCCTTTCTGCAACTTGTAGGCGAAAGCGTGGCCAACACCATTCTCACTTATGAGGATGGCGCCAGCACTCCGGCGCCCGGTGGTGGCACGCTGGGCACCCAAAACTCCGCCAGCTTTTCGGTGAATGCCGACGACTTTTCGGCGCTGAATATCACGTTTGAAAACTCGTTCGGGGATGGCTCGCAGGCTGTAGCGGTGCTGCTAAACGCCGACCGGGCCGCGTTCAAAAACTGCCGCTTCCTGGGCAACCAAGATACGCTCTACACCAAAGGCAACGGCACCCCAAGGCACTACTTTCGCGACTGCTACATCGACGGCAACGTGGATTTCATCTTTGGCAGCTCGGTAGCCGTGTTCGACCGCTGCGTGATCTACGCCAAGACGCGCACCAGCAATGGCTCGTCGTACATCACGGCGGCCAATACCCCACCGGGCCAGCCGTATGGCTATGTGTTTCGCAACTGCACGCTGCCGGCCAACACCGGCGGGACGCAATATGTGCTGGGCCGCCCTTGGCAGAATTCCACTGGTTTTGCCGTGCCCACGCACAACAAAGTGGTGTTTATGAAAACGACCCTGGGCGCGGGCCTGATTCAGCCGACCGGTTGGGCTGTTTGGGATGCGGGCACCAATACCAGCCTCATCACCTACGCCGAGTACGAGAGCAGGACATTTAGCGGCAACTTGGTGCCCGTGAGGCAGCGCGTCAGTTGGTCGCGGCAGTTGGTAGCCGCGGATACGGCCGCTTACACGGTGACTAGCGCGTTTGGCGGCACCTGGAATCCGTGTGCCACGGCAGCGGGCTTTTGCGGGAGCTATGCGCCCGAAATTGCCGTCTCAAACTTTCGAGCAACCAAAGGCAATGCCTCCACGCCTTCCACGCTGAGTTGGAACATCAGCTGGGCCATGAGCCAGATAAAGTACGAGCTGTTTCGGTCTTCCGACAATGCCACCTTCGGCAAGGTGGGCGAAGTAACCGCACTCACCGACTCGCTCTACAACTTTCAGTTGCCCGACGCTGTGCCACCGGCTGGCAGCATCTACTATTATTACCTGCGGGCTTCGAAAGCCGGCTTGGCAACGCACACCACCGAAACCATTCAAGTGTCCAGCGCGCCAACCCTTACCGCCACGGGTACATTAGGTGCGTTTGCCCAATTCCAAACCGGTGCCTCAGGCGTGCAAACCTACTTGCTGGCGGGCACCAACCTCACGGCCAACGTAACCATTACACCCCCGGCAGGCTTTGAAGTATCGGCTAACGGCGGCCTTAGTTGGGCTACCGCGGCCGCCCCGCTGGTACTCGTGCCCACCAGCAATACGCTGGCTAATTCAATTAGTGTACGGCTGAATGCAACGGCGGCAGGCAGCTACTCCGGCGACATTGCGCACGTCAGTACCGGAGCCAACGCCGTGAGCGTGCCCGTAGGCGGCACCAAAGTAAATACTGCCGCTCCCGTGTCGGGGCCGCTGCAATGGTGGCCGCTGAAGGCGAATAGCGCCGATAGCAGCGCGGTGCGTTCGAGGGCGGTAGTGGCTAGCTCCCCTACCCTCCGGGGCTTGACGGTTTCCAACGGTACCACCGTCCCGGCTATTCGGGCGTACTCCAACACGTTCGGGCAGGCTTTTGGAGCCACCCCCAACGGCGACGGCTCTTGGGCCACAACGGTTGGCGGGCCCGGCGGCAACCTTAGTCGCCGCGTCTATGAGCAATTCACGGTGACGGCCGCTGCCAACGCCACGGTGCGCCTCGACTCGCTGCTCCTGACTTCGGCCTTCTACAATACATCCAGCAATACCAAGCTGGCCGTGGCGTACTCGCGCAGCAACTTCACCACCGATTCTGCCGATGCAACGGGCGGCACTGGCCCCACCGGTGGGTTGCCGAGTACGGCCAACGGGGCCTTCCTAACCCCTATTCTGTTGGCCAACCAAACCGGTGGCCCCACGCTCACTTACCGCCTAACCCTCAACAACGCAACCGGTGTTAGCCTGCTAGCGGGCCAGACCCTCACCATCCGGCTCTACTTCAGTTGCTGCAGTACCAGTGCCGGTCGGTATGCCCTGCTGAAAAACGTAATGGTGAAAGGAGAAAACACCACGGTACTTAGCACTAACGCGAAGCCTTTGGCTGGCAGCAGCTTAAGCGTGTTTCCGAACCCGGCAATGAGCCGTTTGGAAGTGGAGCTAAGCGGCTATTCCAAAGCCACTGAACTATGCGTTTATAATGCCGTGGGCCGGCAGGTGCTGCGCGTAGATGTGCCGGGTAGAGCCGGAATTCAGCGCACAACGCTACCCCTCAACCAACTACCGGCAGGCGTGTACCTGCTGCGCGCTCGTACGGAAGGTGGTTCAGATGTGCGTCGCATCATAAAGCAGTAGCGGCGGCTCTGTTGCTGAAAGCAGCCAAGGCCTCGCAGGTAGTACTGCAGGGCCTTGGCTGCTTTCAGTAGTAGAGCCCACTGCCAAGACTACCACAACTCAACCGCAGTGAACCTTAGCTGGCTTGCGTAGATTTGCGCCATGTCGGTATTTCAAACCTACCTCCAGCTCGGCTTCTACCACATCTTCAACCTGCGGGCCCACGACCACATCGTGTTTCTGCTGGCTTTATGCGCGCCATACGTGTTGCGCGACTGGCGGCGAGTGGTGGCGCTGGTTACCAGCTTCACAGTTGGCCACTCGCTCACGCTGGCGCTGGCCACCATGGGCTTCTTGCAGTACAACGCCAAGCTGATTGAAACACTGATTCCGGTGACTATTCTGCTCACTTGTCTGCTAAATACAACAGAAATGGGACGAACTGGCGAGCGGCTGCCCACCCGCCGCCGGCCGGAACCCGTGCTGCTCGCGTGGCCTAATTTGCTAGCGGCCTTGTTTGGGCTGATTCACGGCTTAGGCTTTTCCAGTTATCTGCGCGAATTGCTTGGCCGGCAGAGCCGACCACTGTTAGAGCTGTTAGCTTTCAATGTAGGCGTGGAGTTGGGCCAACTGCTTATTGTTGGCATTATCCTGCTGCTGGGCTTTGTTCTGCTGCGCGTCCTCGGTGTTGCCCGCCGCGACTGGCTGCTGCTCGTGACCGGTGCTGCCACTGGTATTGCCATGATACTTTTGCTGAACAACTTATAAAATAGGGGAAGAGAGTAGCAATGAACTGATAGTCTTGCTGTTCTGTTAGCGCGAATTACGTAGCTAAATCGAAAAGTCACCTGCTCGATAAATCATTAATCCAGTATTTTAGGCAGATTTCTTGTAAATTTACTTCTTCGGCTTTTCGCTTCTTTGCCCTTCCTTATGATGAAAACCTTACTACCGGCCGCCAGTCTGGCTATGCTGCTGGCGGGGCCAGCGCTGGCTCAGACCACTAACTCCGGCACCGATAAATTTGCTCAGCTCGGCACCGAGCTGCCCACCCCCAACTCGTACCGCACGGCTTCCGGCGCGCCCGGCACCGACTACTGGCAGCAGCGGGCCGACTACAACATCCGCGTTAAGCTCGACGATGAGAAGCAGGCTATTACGGGTTCCGAGGACATCACCTATACCAACCTCTCGCCCGATGTGCTGACCTACCTTTGGGTGCAGCTCGACCAGAACATCATGGACAAAACGTCCATCACCACGGCTACGCAGGTCGGCCGGATTCAGGACCGAATGCCGTTCCAAGCCTTGGAGTACTTGCAGCGCAGCGAGTTTGACGGTGGCTTCAAGATTTCTAAAGTGGAACTGAAAGGCGGCAAGGCACTGCCTTACGTTATCAACCACACCATGATGCGCGTGGATTTACCCACGCCGCTACGGCCCAAGCAGGCCGTTACGTTCAGTTTGGCGTGGAGCTACAACATCAACGACCAAACGAAAATCACCCAGCGTAGCGGCTACGAATATTTCCCCGAGGATAAAAACTACCTCTACGAAATAGCGCAGTTCTACCCACGCATGGCCGTTTACTCCGACAACCAGGGTTGGCAGCACAAGCAGTTCCTTGGCAACGGCGAATTTGCGCTGCCCTTCGGCGATTATCGGGTAAGCATTACCGCTCCTGCCGACCACGTAGTGGGCGCAACGGGCACGCTGCAAAACGCTTCTGAAGTACTGAGTTCAACGCAGCGGCAGCGCATGACGCAAGCCGTGACTTCTAAAAAGCCGGTATTAATTGTGACGCCGCAAGAGGCCGAGCAAGCCGAGCAGAAGCGCGCTAAGGGCACCAAAACCTGGACTTACAGCGCCAAAAACGTGCGTGACTTCGCCTGGGCTTCGTCGCGGAAGTTTATCTGGGATGCCATGGGCATCAAGCAGAACGGCGTGCCAGTGCTATGCATGAGCTATTATCCCAAGGAAGGCAACCCGCTGTGGGGCAAGTATTCGACGGAGGTAGTGGCGCACACCATCAAAACCTACTCGAAATTCACGATTCCGTACGCCTACCCAGTGGCTATTTCGGTGCACGGACCGGTGGGTGGCATGGAGTACCCGATGATCTGCTTCAACGGTGGCCGCCCCGAGAAGGATGGCACCTACACCGCCGACCGGAAATACGGCATGATTTCGGTGATTATTCACGAGGTGGGCCACAACTTCTTCCCGATGATTGTCAACTCCGACGAGCGGCAGTGGACTTGGATGGACGAAGGGTTGAACACGTTTGTGCAGTTTCTCACCGAGCAGGAATGGGAGCGAAACTACCCTTCGCGCCGCGGCGAACCCAAGAACATTGTGGATTACATGCGCACCGGCAAAAACCTGCAAACCCCGATTATGACCAACTCGGAATCGGTGCTGCAATTTGGGCCTAATGCTTACGCCAAGCCCGCTACCGGCCTCAACATTCTGCGCGAAACCATCATGGGCCGCCAGCTCTTCGACTACGCGTTCAAGGAATACGCGCGCCGCTGGGCCTACAAGCACCCCGAGCCCGCCGACTTCTTCCGCACCATGGAAGACGCCTCCGGCACCGACCTCGACTGGTTCTGGCGCGGCTGGTTCTACACCACCGAGCACACCGACCTAGCCTTGGAAACTGTGAAGTGGTACAAGATAGACTCCAAAAATCCGGAGTTGGAAAACACCGTCAAGCGCCAACAGCTCAACGCTGCGCCCCAAACTCTCTCGCAGCAGCGCAACCTCCAAGACATCAAGAAAACTTTGGTAGACGAGAAGCCCGACCTGAAGGACTTCTACAACAACTATGACCCGCTAGCCACCACCGACGCCGACAAGCAGCGCTACCAGCAGTTTGTTAAAGCCCTCAAGCCCGAGCAGCAACAACGTCTAAGTGCGGGCCTAAATTTCTACGAACTTGACCTGAAAAACCTAGGCGGCCTCACGATGCCCGTCATCGTGCAGATGACTTATGAAGACGGCAAACAGGAAGTGGTAAACATTCCGGCCGAAATCTGGCGCAAGAACAACGCCGAGGTTACCAAGGTGTTCATCACCGAAAAGCCCGTGGTAAGTTTCGTGCTGGACCCGTACCTGGAAACTGCCGACATCGACCTGAGTAACAACTCCTGGCCCCAAAAAGCCGCGCCCTCACGCTTCGAGTTGTTCGAGCAGCAGCAGCGCAGCCAGCCCAACCCCATGCAGCAGCAGACCTCGATGCAGCAGAAAGAGCAGAAGCCCGGCAGCACGGGCGCCGGTGCTGGTGGGACCAACTAGGCAGTCATTTCAACCGGAAAGAGGAACCTGGGTGATATGAGTAGACCAACACACTCGGATTTCTCGCTCCGGTCGGAACAACAAATGGAAAGCCCCAAATCGTGTTCGGTTTGGGGCTTTTGCGTTAGCTTAAGTTAAATTTCTCTTAAACACATAAATAATCATGGGACTTCTCGACGGCCTCCTCGGCAACGCTTCTGAAAGCGACGCCCAATCTATTCAGCAAGAGCTGACGCATTTGCTAGCCAACGGCGAGCAAGTGGAAAAGGCCTACGCGGTTATCCGCGACCTGTTAGTATTCACTAACAAGCGCCTGATACTAGTGGACAAGCAGGGCGTAACCGGCAAAAAGGTGGAATACCTCAGTGTTCCGTACCGCAGCGTAGAGCGGTTTTCGATGGAAACCACTGGCCACTTCGACCTCGAATCGGAACTGAAAATATGGGTGCGTGGCCAAGCCGATCCTATCAGCAAAACCTTCCGCGACGACCAAAGCATCCGCGACGTAAACCGGGCCTTGGCCGAGTACGCGCTGTAATTACTAAGTCAGGCTTGCAACTTCTGGGGCGGTGGAGGCATCTACCTGCTGATTGCTCTACTTTTTTTAAGCTTAACGACGATGTTCCGCCGTATCAGTAGTTTCTTATTGTGTACCCTGCTTTTGTGCGCCTGGCAGTGCGAAGACCCGGAGCCGGAGCCAGCGCCCGATTGTTTGCAAGCCAACGTCGTCGGCCCTGACTGCCAAGCCGCCAGTGGCAGGATGGGCTACTTTCTGCGTTTAGAACGTCCCGTTGCGGAATCAACCACGCAGGTTAATCCTACCACGGGTGCCACAGAGTATGTTATCAAGGCCATTAATGTGCCGGTTACTTATCAGCAGGCCGGAGCTACCTTCTTCTGCACGGTGCGCCAAGCCACGGATACTGAACTGGCTGCTATAGGGCCTAGAACAGCTATTTGCTCGCAGGCAGGCCCGTTTGCTTATCTCGAAAACGTTAGTCACACGGCCTGTACTACCAAGTAGTAGCCCTTTTGCTTAAATAAAAAGCCCCGCAACTGAAGCGCAGTGCGGGGCTTTTTTGTACGTACAACCTGGTGCTACCTTCCTACCACCTGTGCATCAGGCGCTGGCACGGACGGATTGTACTGCGGGGTTTGCGCGTTTTGCTCGGCCGTGACTTTGCCTTTGTCGTCCTTGAAATCAGAGCGCTTATATGGGCGGATAATCAGGCGCAGAGCCCGGTCGGAGCTGGCGTAGCTGAAAGCCCAGTCGATGAAGGTCACGACTTTATTGCGGAAGCCGACCAGCGTCATTAAGTGCACAAACAACCACGTAAGCCAACCCAGGAAGCCGCTGAAGTGCTTGTTGCCGGGCAAATCCACTACGGCGCGGTTGCGGCCCACAATGGCCATGCTGCCTTTATTTAAATATTTGAACTCCACGGGCGCTTCGCCGCGTAGCAAACGCTTGAAGTTGGCAGCTAGCTGCTCGGCTTGCTGAATAGCCACGGGCGCCAGCATCGGGAAACCGCGGGGCATGTCATCGGTTACCATGCTGGCCACGTCGCCGATGGCGTACACGTTGGTTTCACCTTCTACGCGGTTCCAACGGTTCACCTTGATGCACTTGTTGCGCGCAATAACATCGGTTGGCAATCCTGGCACTTCGTTGCCGTTCACCCCGGCGGCCCAAATCAGGTTCTCGGTCCGAATGAATTCGGTGTCGGATATGTAGGCCTTGCAATCTTCGAAGCGCTTTACGGGCGTGTTCAAGCGCACATGAATGTTCATGCTATCGAGGTAGCGCTTGGCTTTATCTTGCGCAAATTTCGACATCGGGCCTAGCACCGCGGGGCCTGCCTCCATCAGATAGATTTCCATCTGCTTCAGATCTAGTTCCGGGTAATCTTTGGGCAGCACATCTTTGCGCATCTCGGCCAACGAACCCGCAATTTCGACGCCGGTTGGTCCGCCCCCCACAATCACCACGTTGAGCAAGGCTTGCCGCTCTTCGGGGTTCTCTTTCAGCAGCGCTTTTTCGAAGTTTTGGAACAGGTAGCTACGCAAGTTCAGCGCGTTCGGAATGCTCTTAATCTGCATGGCATTTCGTTCGATGCTCTCGATGCCAAAGAAGTTGGTGAGCGAGCCGGTAGCCAGCACGAGGTGGTCGTAGCGAATCTCACCGATGCTGGTCACCACAACGTTGCGGGCCGTATCGACACGCTGCACCGACGTCATGCGGAAGAAGAAATTTTGCTGAGCCGCAAAAATCTTCCGAATGGGATAGGCAATGCTGTCGGCTTCCAGCGCGCCAGTGGCTACCTGGTAGAGCAACGGTTGAAAGTTGTGGTAGTTATTCCGGTCGATGACCACCACTTGCACGGGAGCATCCGCTAGGTCTTTGGCGAGCCGCAGCCCGGCAAAGCCGCAACCCACGATAACAATGCGCGGCTGCGAGGTGACAGGTATGTTGGTATCCATTTCGAGTAGACAAGATCAAACACTTCCTTTACCGCGAAACCGGCGCTGAGGTTATGGATGAGTTTACGTTAACAGCCGTTATGGCAAGCCGATGCGACAAAGCCATTCTTCTTGTTGAAGGGCTTCTTCCGAAATGCGAGAAGCCCTCGACAGCTGCATGAGCATCGAGGGCTTCTGGGTTTGAAAATGCAGTTTGCTGTAAGAAAGTCGGTGGCAGTTGGCTAGTTGTGCCCACCGCCTCTGCATGCAACGGCAATTTTTCAATAATCCTCGCCTTCCTTCTTTTTGAATTCTCCGTCCTTCACCTGCTTGATGAGCTGCAACCAGCTAAAGGGGTTTAGCAGCGGGTTGTTGCTTTGCAATGAAGGCCCCAAACCCATGCGCCGCTGCTGCTCTAGTTGTTGCGTCTGCATAGTCTGGCGGTAGTTGCCCATGCTGGTAACGGGAGCATTATTGAAAATGCGCCGCAAAATGTCCTCG
>NZ_CAXTBM010000029.1:0-72157 GCF_964242765.1 uncultured Hymenobacter sp. | reverse complement strand
GCCGCTAGCGTTCATCCTGAGCCAGGATCAAACTCTCCATTGTATAATATTCCTACACTTACCCGAAGGCAAGCTGATGTCGAGTGCTGACCCTGCTCACTATTTGACGTTGTCGTCATTTAATTCGTGTCGCTTGGTTTCTTTGTGTTTGCTTGCTGAACTCCGTAAGAAGCAAAGCTTGCAGAACACTTACCATTTGTTTGTCTCAAACATTCAAAGAACGTGTGCCCCTCCCGTTGGAGGAACCGTGTGGCGGATGCTTTCGCCAGCGTTTCTATTTATTTTACCGAGCGGCGTTTCGTTCGGGGTTGCAAATGTAAGAAGTTTTTTTCTTTTTGCAAAAAAACTTGAAAAAATATTTTCAGATTTTGCTTTGCTCTTTGGAGTAGGACTACTTCCTATTGAAGCGGGGTGCAAAGGTAACAAACTATTTGGTCTTTTGTCAAGTGGTAGAGCAAAAAAAGTTTTGATATACTTACTCAATTCCAACCTTCTGTTCCCTTCCTTCTGAAGCGGGGTGCAAATATACTAGGCTGGTTTCTCAATGCAAGGCTTACACTTACTTTTTACTTAGGATTTCTTAGCAATAGTGGCTCTGAATACCTCATAAAGCCTACTATTCGCTCATTATCAGCACCGTAGGAAGGTGCCCTTTATACGTAATGAAGCCTGCTGTTTCCCTCCCATAAAAGAAGGAAGACAGCAGGCTTCATACTCGAGTTGTTCTGCAAGCTTTGTTCCCTATAAGCTTCGCAGACCTAATAGGGTTTGCTAGTGCCCTTGCAGTACCATCTTAGACAAAATAGTAATCTAAACTTCCGCGGCTACTTGTGCGGGGCGGCGTGCATTGGTTTTTTCCTTGGCGGCCACTACGGTTACTACCACATACTTAGAAGTAGGCGTGTTGCTAACCTCCGCCACGCTGGAGATAGGTACTAATGGGTTGGCTTCAGGGAAGTAGGCGGCTACATTGCCTTTCGGAATATCGTAGGGCACAACCACAAACTTCTCTACAGTGCGTTGCTCGCCTTCGAAGTGACTTGTGATGTCGATTAGGTCTTTGGCTTTGAGGCCTCGGTCAGCAACATCTTGGGCATTCATGAACAGAACGCGGCGCTCGTTGTGGATGCCACGGTACCGGTCGTTGTACTCGTAGATAGTGG
This sequence comes from uncultured Hymenobacter sp., assembly GCF_964242765.1. Taxonomy (NCBI): domain Bacteria; kingdom Pseudomonadati; phylum Bacteroidota; class Cytophagia; order Cytophagales; family Hymenobacteraceae; genus Hymenobacter; species uncultured Hymenobacter sp. The sequence continues at coordinate 70,994 of NZ_CAXTBM010000029.1, read as the reverse complement.
TGTTAAACTGGTCGTGGCTGCGTACCGTCATTAGAACCAGTTGGCCGGGTTCGAGAATGTGTTTGTTTATCGTGGTGACTGTGAAATTTGCCTTGCCGTTTTTGGTGGTGAACTTTCGCTCCCGAGGACCATTAGGCAAGTAGAAGCCACCGGGGCGACGGAGCTTCTCGTTGAAATTCTCGAAGCCAGGAATAACACGGGCAATATGGTCGCGGATGACGTCGTAATTTTCGGTCATGGCTACCCAATCGGTGGTGGTCCGGTCGCCGAGGGTGGCAATGGCGACACCACAGATGATGGCAACTTCGCTGAGCATCTCGCCGGCCAGCGGTACCAAGATGCCTTTGTTTTGGCTTACGACGCCCATTGAGTTCTCGCAGGAAGTCATTTGGTGACCAGAGCGCTGCATGTCAATGTCGGCGTGGGTGAAGCATGGGAGGAGCAAACTGGTTTTGCCGGTGACAAGGTGGCCACGATTGAGCTTGGTGCCAACAAATACAGTCAGGTTTTGCTTGCGCATGCCTTCGGCTATCAGCTCGGTATCGGGGCCGGCGGCTAGCAAGTTGCCCCCGAGGCTAAAGTAGACCTTGGTTCTACCTTCCACCATGGCCTTGATGCTTTCAACAACATCATAGCCATCTTCACGGGGAGCGGTGAACTTAAATTCCTTCTCTAGTGAGTCAAGAAACTCTGTGCTTACCCGCTCCCAAATACCCATTGTACGGTCGCCTTGTACGTTGGAGTGGCCGCGGACGGGGCAAGTGCCAGCGCCCGGCTTACCAATAGCCCCTTTCATCAACTGTAGATTGACGATTTCTTGAATGGTCTGCACGCCGTTCTTCTGCTGCGTGACACCCATGGCCCAACAGGTAATAATTTTCTGCTTGGCAGCAATAATATTGGCGGCTTCCAGCAACTGAGCCCGCGAAATACCACTTAGCTCCTCGATATCCTCCCAGCTCGTATTGCGGATAGTCTGCTCGAACTCTTCGAACCCGGTGGTATACTTGTCAACAAATGGCCGGTCCACTACCTGACCTGGATTTAGATCTTCCGCTTCAAACAAGTGCTTCATTATACCGCGCAGCAGTGCCATGTCGCCGTTGACGCGTACTTGTAGATAAAGGTCTGTTATCTGCGTACCGTCGCCCATCAGAGCACCCAGCGCCCGGAGCGGATTCATGAAGTCCTGCGGATTTTTGAAGTGGTTGAGGCCGGCTTCAATTAAGGGGTTGACGCTGATGATTTTGGCGCCGTTGCGCTTGGCTTTTTGTAGGGCCGTGAGCATACGCGGGTGATTGGTACCCGGATTCTGTCCGATGATAAGAATGACTTCTGCCTCGTATATATCATTGAGCGTAACGGAACCTTTGCCTAAGCCCAAGGTGGGGCTGAGAGCCGACCCGCTGCTTTCGTGGCACATATTGGAGCAATCGGGCAGGTTGTTGGTACCGAACTCACGAGCGAACAGTTGGAATAAGAAGGCGGGCTCGTTGGGCACTTTGCCCGAGGTATAGAACACTGCCTCGTCGGGCGAAGCCAAGGCATTTAGCTCGTCGGCCACAATTTGGAAGACTTCTGGCCACTCGATGCGGGTATAATAATCGGAGCCGGGGCGCTTAACTAGGGGGTGCGTTAGACGGCCGGTGTTGTTTTGGTCTCGGTCGGTGAGACGGGAAAGCTCAGCCAAAGTATGTTTGGCAAAGAACTCGGGGCCGGCGGCGCGGTCGTCGGCATCAGAAGCAGTGGCTTTGGCGCCGTTCTCGCAAAACTCGGCTACCGAGCGGTGCTCATCGGGGTCAGGCCAAGCGCAGCTAGAGCAGTCGAAACCGTCTTTCTGGTTCATGCCGAGCAAAGCTTTGGAACCCCGACCAACGCCGCCTTCACTCCAGCTAAATTGCATGGACTTGACAACGGCCGTAACGCCGGCCGCTATTTTGGCGCGGCCTTCCAAACGCAGGCCCGTTAACTCTTCGGGCGGCTGGGCCAAAATGGGGAATAAGTACTTGGCATTGGCCGTCTCGGGTGCCGGAATATGGCGCTTGGGTGCGTCGGCACTGGCTTCGTGCTCGGCCATGGTCGGGTTGTCGGAGTTGGTATGATAGTGGTCGGGAGCAGGCGCTTCCCCCTGACTAGGACGCTCCCCACTTTTAGGAGCGTTGCTGGCTTTTTGCGCTTGGTCCTGGCCGGCTTTATTAGGATCGGTAACGGGAGAATCTTCCATGACTTGACGATGAATAACGGTGGGAATTTAGAGTGCAACCGGGAAGCCCGTGGTTAGTGCTTGCAGCCGAGGTCTTTTTCTACTAATATATGTACCTCTTGGTTGTCGGCAACCGCTACCACACCACTCAAACTCACCTCATCAGAGGAAATCCAAGCGTCGGCAACAGCATTCGGTAGCCGTACCACTACCCGGCCCGATGTATAGGAGACACTAGGCGCTGATCCAGCAAGGGTTTCATCGCGCTGGAGGGCATAAACAAGCCGGTCGGAAACGGAAGGCCCAAGGTGCACGACAGTTTCCAAGCGGCCGGTTCGATGAAAGTCGATTACTTCTTCGGAAGAAAGGCGGAGGCGAAGGCTATTATCTTCGAGGCGGAGCTTCATATCACTGGTTGACGTGGTTTTTCTGATTTCACTGCTTGGCCCGGCTGCTTGCTGAGGCCGTTGAGCTAACGCAACTAACCAGGCGCTTAGCTATCAGGAGCAGAAAGATTGAGGCGCCATTCGTGGCAATAGACGTTGTAGCGGTTTTGCCGCACGAAGCCACAGACAGTCATGCCGAAGTCGCGGGCAGCGGAAACGGCCAAAGAACTAGGCGCACCCACCGCAGCTAGTACAGCAATACCTGCCACGGCCGCCTTCTGCACCAACTCGAAACTAACACGGCCACTTACCAGCAATACGTGCTGATGCAACGGCAGCCACTCCTGAAGCAGCGCCGCCCCAATAACTTTGTCGAGAGCGTTGTGCCGGCCGACGTCTTCGCGCAGCAACAGCAACTCACCAGTTGGCGAAAACAGCGCCGCCGCGTGCAGGCCGCCAGTTTGTTCGAACAAGGCCTGTGCTGCCCGCTGCCGGGCCGGAAGCAAATGAATTACGTCGGGGTGAATGTAGGGGCCATTGGTAGGCAGCACCGGACAAGAGGCCGCATGTACGGCGTCGATGCTGGTTTTGCCGCAGACGCCGCAACTGCTGCTGGTGTAGAAGTGGCGCTCTAGGCGGGGCAGGTCGGGAGTAGCGGTGGGCGCTAGCTCGGCCCGCACCACGTTTTCACGCTCTTCTTCCTTTTCTACATCAGGGCAATAAATGACGCCGTGCAAGTCTTGGCGGGTGCGAATGATGCCTTCGGTAAGCAAGAAACCAGCGGCCAGCTCGAAGTCGTGGCCGGGGGTGCGCATGGTAATGGAGAGGGTTCGGTGCGCACGCTGGCCGGTGGGACCATAGCCGATGCGGATTTCCAAGGGTTCTTCCACGGCCAGCACATCAGAGGCCGTGGCAACGTCGCGGTCCTGCACTTTGTGCACGGTCACGTACTCGTAGCTGGTGGGAGGCAGGAAGACTTTCAAGTAAAAACAGGAAATTAAGATGTCGGTCTGGGTGTTGGCAGCGCAGCGCAGAAGTGGTGATGGGCCCTCTAGTTGTTTAACCTTACGGTACAGATCAAGGTTTAACTATTGCTTTATAAAGCCGGCTGCTACTTTGTATCTTACCAACCGCCTCGAGAATTTATAGTTACCTCTTTCTTTCTGCCGTGCTTACCTCTGAAGAACGCAACCGTTACCGCCGCCACTTACAGCTACCCGAAATCGGCGAAGCTGGCCAACTACGACTCAAGAACGCCCGGGTACTAGTGGTTGGTGCCGGCGGGCTAGGCTGCCCCGTACTGCAATATCTAGCTGCTGCCGGAGTAGGTACGCTTGGCATCGTGGACGCCGATAAAGTGGAGACCAGCAATTTGCAGCGCCAGATTCTCTACGGCCCCCGCGACTTAGGGCAGTTCAAGGCCGAGGTGGCAGGCCGGGCGGTTCGGCAGCTCAACCCGTTGGTACACACCGAGGTGCACATATGCCGCGCCAGCTTGGGCAACGTGCGCGAGCTGCTATCCAAATACGATGTAGTAGTGGATGGGTCCGACAACTTCCCCACGCGCTACTTGCTCAACGACGCCTGCGTGAGTTTAAACAAGCCTCTGATATCGGGGGCCATTTACAAGTTTGAAGGGCAGGTTTCGGTGTTCAACTACCAGGGCGGGCCTACGTACCGTTGCTTGTTTCCGCAGCAGCCTTCGGGCAGAGAAGCGCCCAACTGCGATACTACCGGCGTATTAGGGGTATTGCCGGGTATTATTGGCACGGCGCAAGCCGCCGAGGCCCTGAAAGTAGTGCTTGGTATTGGCGAGGTACTAAGCGGGCGTCTTTGGGTGCTGGATGTCCTGTCGTTTCAAACCCGGATAGTGAAATTTACCCGCCGCCCCGAGGCAGCAGTCATCAACCTTCAAACAGCCAATCCGGCCGACTACGCCGACTTGTGTGGCATCGGCATAAACGCCATTTCGGCGGCGGAGCTACAGGTACAGTTGGAGTCAGAGCACGCGCCTTTTCTGTTAGATGTGCGGGAGCCCGACGAGTTTCATAGAAAACACCTACCGGGCGCTACGCTGCTACCGTTGGGCAGCATAGCCAAAGGCGTGACCTCCATTCCGCGCCATCATCCGGTGGTGGTGTACTGCCACTCGGGCCGCCGCAGCACGCAAGCCATTGAACGGTTGCAAACCGAGTTCGGCTTTGCCAACTTGCTTAACCTGGACGGCGGTATGGAAGCGTGGGAGGAACTTGGGGTAAGTGAATCGGTGAAATAAGCTCCGGCGTATGTGAGGCGAGGCCCAGCAGCCAACTGCGCCCAGAATTTACGTAGTTACCCGAAAAAGTCACGCATGCCGCTTACTGCTCCTCCCCTACCACCTCGCCCGCGCCTGCGCTTCGACCGAAATGAGCTAGCCGGCGCCTTGGGCGACTTAGGCACCGATTTACCCCTGCTGATTGGGGTGCTGGCGGCCTCAGGGGCGGATAGTGCCGGCGTACTGGTGATGTTCGGGTTGATGCAGGTGTTTTCGGGGCTTTGGTACGGGATGCCGATGCCCGTGCAGCCACTCAAAGCGTTTGCGGCTCTGGTTATTGCGCAGAAAATTCCCGGCCGGGTGATATACGGAGGCGGACTGGCTATCGGCATACTCATGCTTCTGCTTTCGGTGACGGGACTCATTGATGCGCTGGCTCGGCTGGTGCCGAAGCCCGTGGTGCGCGGCATTCAGTTTGGGCTGGCCTTGCAACTGGCGACGCTGGCGCTCAAAGAATATGTGCCCGCCGACGGCTTACCGGGCTACGCACTAGCGGCGGCGGGCTTCACCGTTACGGTGCTGCTGCTCGGCAACCGCCGCTGGCCCGCTGCGCTGATCGTCATTGGGTTGGGGGCATTGTACGCGCTTGTTTTCAAGCTCGATCTTGCCACCGCCCAGCGCGCTATAGGCTTACACTTGCCTTCTTGGCACATCCCAGCTACTGCCGATATTCTTACGGGGGCCGTGCTGCTGGCGCTGCCCCAGATTCCGCTCTCGCTCGGCAACTCCATCTTGGCTACCCGGCAAATAGCCCACGACTATTTCCCGGAACGCAATTTGTCGGTGAAGCAAATTAGCTTCACGTATGCCCTGATGAATCTGGTCAATCCTTTCCTGGGTGGCTTTCCGGTTTGCCATGGCTCAGGAGGAATGGTTGGGCATTATGCGTTTGGCGCCCGCACTGGCGGCTCGGTGGTGCTCTACGGGGTACTGTTCTTGGTATTAGGTTTGTTTTTCAGCCAGGGGTTTCAACAAGTGGTACAGATATTCCCGCTTCCTATCCTGGGGGTTCTGCTCTTATTTGAATCGTTGACCTTGGCGGTGCTTGTTCGTGACTTGGTGGCAGACTGGGCTGGGCTGCTGTTGGCGCTTCTCACGGGCTTACTCTGCGCCGGCTTGCCCTACGGCTACTTAGTAGGGCTACTAACGGGCACCGCCTTACACTATGCCATGCAGCGCGGCTGGGTAGGCATCGGCAAGTGAGAACCACTTCTTCAACAAAGCAGACTCGTTGTTTTTCAACGCAATAGCACGCTGAAAACCAGAGCCAAGTGCACGATAAAGCTCGTCTTCTAGCTTTAATTATACTCCCAATAAAACCACAAAAGCCGAGCTGTTTTATGGTTTTTACATATCAAGAACTTACCAGCGTTAGTCTGGAGCAAACCTTAAACTTCATAGCTTTCAGAGGATACATGCCAGAGAATTCTGTATTATATTGAAAACGCTACTAGGTCGCTACGTATATAACGAACTAAAAAATACGTATTTATCTATTTATGGGGGGGGGGTATTTTATTGATATTGCAGTTTATTAAATATACTTCCTCTCCGTCCTGCTGCATCTATGAACACACACCCGGTCACCCTCTTGGAAAACAAAGAAAAGCGCCAATATGCCGTTGCATGGGCCTTACGATTTGCGCAGAATACTTCTTTAGATCCTAGTCCTTATGAACGAGCGTTGCTCAACCGGTTCATTGAGGGCAGTCTGACAATAGACCAAGTGCTAGAACAGTTAGACCAGCCCGTCAGCAAAGTATAAGCTTACTCAGCGGCACCCCTCTCCAGGTAAGCACCTTGCCTGATGATATGCGGAAGTTGTGGTTACCGGCTGCTGAAGAAGAACAGGTAGTGGTATCAGCGGCTTAGAATGCGTTGTACTGTTTCCTGATACACCGCGTTGTTAGTCATGTTGTTATGACCAGCTCCTTTCAGGGTAATAAATTGATCTTGCGGCTTGAGTGCTGCTTTGAGTTGTAGCGTCAATTGATAATCGATAATCTCGTCTTGGTCGCCGTGAAAGACGATGACGGGCGCTTTCACGCGGGGCAGCACTTGATCGGTGGCCAACGGATAGCGCACAATAAACCCCGGAATCCAAAAATAATAGTGCCGGGCCATGGCGCGCATACTTGGATAGGGGGCTTGCAGTATCAGCAGCTTAGGCTGATGGTGAGCGGCTAGCCACGCCGCCGCGCCGGTACCCAAAGAGTAACCAAGCAATACCACCCGACTCTCGGGATATTCGGCAAGAAGCTGCTGATACGCTGTTTCTACATCACCGAGAAACTGCGTTTGGCTTTGAATCTGGCCGCCGCTTTTGCCGTAGCCCCGGTAATCAAGCAGAAATACGTCGTAGCCGAGCTGGGTGTACACAGACGCTACTTCGCCCCAACTATCAAGGGCGCCCCCGTTGCCGTGCAAGTAGAACAGTAAACCTTTCGAAGAATCAGCCAAAAACAGTAAGCCGTGTAGCCGGGTGCCGTCCGTGGCCTCAACCCACCGTTCCTGAAACGAGCCCTTGAATGGAAAGCGGTAATTGCTGGCAAGCTTTTCAGGAAAGAATAACAGACGCTCCTGCTTGAAATACAGCAGCACGCAGACAGCCAGATACAGCAAGCCGGCCAACGCAAGCAGTGAAATCAGAAACTTCATGAGGGTCTGGCTGGTCAGGCAGTAGCTGCGCAAAGCAGTTGCAAGTACTACGCACGAGGTTCTAGCCCCCAATCGTCGACATCGACTCGAAGCTCAACTGGTGCAAAGGGCGTTGGCGCTCGGCTTCAAATCCATTGGCGGCGCGGTGCTGAAAAGCCGAGGTGAGGGCCAGCACAATTTCCGCATCGGAGGAACCATTGCGGAGCAGAGCCCGGATATCGAGCACGCCTTGGTCGTAGAGGCAGGTTTTGAGGCCTCCTTCGGCTGTGAGACGAATACGGTTGCAGGTACCACAGAACGTGCGCGAATACGCCGCAATAATGCCTACCCGGCCCAAGTGCCCATTTACTTTATACTCGGAAGCGGTAGCCCCCGCAGGTCCTGCCAAGGGTGTAAGCGCGCCAAAATGCTCTTCTAGGTGCTCCCGGATGCGGCGATGGTTCCACGGCAGGGTGGCCGGGGTGGCGGCATGACTGCCTCCGTTGAACGGCATTTCCTCGATAAAGCGCACTTCAACTGGCAGTTCCCGCGTCAGCTCCGTAAGGGGCACAATGTCCTCGATATTCTGCCCGTCCATTACTACTGCGTTGATTTTCACTTGGATGCCGGCCGTGAGCAACGCGTAAAACGTGTCCATGACGCGGGGCAGTTCGTCGCGGCGGGTGATGCGGGCGAAGCGGTTCCGATCCAGCGTATCGAGGCTAAGGTTAACGGACTTCACCCCGATCCGAACCAGTTCGGGCACGTAAGGCGCCGTCAGAACGCCGTTGGTGGTTAAACTTAGATCGTCGATGCCGGGCAAAGCCGCCAGCCGGGCCATGAACGGCACTAGGTCGCGCCGCACGAACGGTTCGCCGCCGGTAAGGCGTACTTTGCGCACACCTAGCTTTGCCAGTAAGCCTACCAAGCGTTCCATCTCCTCGTAGGTCAGCAGCTCCTGTTTGGGCATATACTTGATGCCTTCTTCGGGCATGCAGTAGAAGCAGCGCAGGTTACAACGGTCCGTCACGGCTAGCCGCACATATTCCAGTGGCCGACCGTGGTTATCATACAAAACAGACGAAGCAACAGACATACAAAAGCAAGGATTACGCAGATTCTAGAATTTCAGCACGGCCAACGCAGACGTAACGTTTTTTTCGCAAAAACAGTCGTTGTTCTTTACAATCCGTAATCTGGCCTTGTGGGTAGCCCCGTTCTAGTTCCCTGCTGCGGATAACCAAATGTTGCCACATCTAGTTTGGCTTTTACGTAATATTAGGATGATATGAACCTGAAAATAGCTCTTTTTGGCATTGCCAAAGAAATAGTAGGTCAATCGGTGCTGGAGGTCAACGCCCCAGAAGACCAGCCGGTGCAGTTGCTACTCGAACAATTGCGCACGCAATATCCGGCTCTGGGCCAACTTAGTAGCTTGGCCGTGGCCGTCAACAACGAGTATGCCGCAGACACGCAGTTGCTACACGAACGCGACGAAATTGCCCTGATTCCGCCGGTAGCGGGTGGGTGACGCTAAACTATACAAGTTCGTTCATCTTGCTGCACTCGCCGCCGTATCTCGCCCGCCGACGTTGATTGCTCTTGCTAAACTCGGTACGGAGAACTTATCGATACAAGTAACTGCTCCACGATATGTTTTCGGTACTACTGCTCATTCTTTGTTCCTGATTGCCCCTTGATTACCATCGACCTCACCGACCAGCCCATTGATGTAACCGCTGCTTTGCACTTGGTGCAGGCCGATGGCGCCGGGGCGGTCAACACCTTCATTGGTACAGTTCGCAATAAGAGCACCGGCCGCCCCGTCGTTCGTCTGGAATACGAAGCCTACGACGGTATGGCTCTGCATCAGCTCCGCAAGGTGGCCACGCAGGCGCATGCGCTATGGCCAATGCTCGAAAACGTAGTGGTAGTTCATCGCAAGGGCACCTTACAAATCGGCGACGTAGCTGTGGTAGTAGCCGTTTCTACGCCCCACCGCGCCGAAAGCTTCGCCGCCTGCCAGTATATCATCGACACGCTCAAGCAGGTGGTAACAATCTGGAAAAAAGAGTTTTACGAAGATGGCGACGTGTGGGTGGCCGCGCATCCCTAAAGGAGTTAGCTACGATTCCTGCTGCTACCTGCCTTTCTCAATCAGCTGCACGGCCTTTTCCAGCACTTCGTCGCGCCCTTCCCGGATGCCCTGAATGGTAGGCTTCACTTCCACATCCGGCACTATGCCAATGCGCTGCGTCTCGCGACCATCGGGGTAATAAATTCCGAGGCCGCTAATCATAGTGGAAATGTTGCCGGGCAGCACTATTCTCGATACGTTTCCATCGGCGCCGGCGGTGGTGCTACCAACAACCATAGCGCTTGGAGCAGTGCGGAGTGCCATGGTCGTATACTCAGCCTGGCTTTGCGATAGTTCGTTCACCAGAATAACTATTTTGCCCGCGTAGGGAGTACCCGTACCAGCCGCTAGCTTAAACGACGGTATGTACTCGAACACGCCTGGGTACGTCATCAGTGGCTTGCTGATCTTAACAAACTCCATTGCTTTGGGCAGTAAGTACTTCGAGAGCGAAAACACAACAAATTCAGATGGGTAATTCCGGATGTCAATTACCAGGCCTTGGGTGCCTGCCACCGACTGCATAATTTCTGGCAGTTGCTTGTTGTGTATCGTGCCGAGGGAGATATACCCGATGTTGTTAGGCAGCATCCGCCAAGCCGGCAACAAGGGGCTGGCAGTGCCGCTATTCACTGCCAAGTTCAGCTTGCTCGCGTAATATCGGCTGATGGTAAGGGCAAACTCCTTGTCGTGGCGGCGCACCAGTAGTGGTAGCTTATCGGTACTTCCGCGGAGGAGCAGGTTGGCTATGTTGCGCAGTTGGGTAGGCTCGTTGGAAGCTGGCGCAAGCGGCTGCCATTTCTTCACAAGCTCTGGCACCGGCACCCCATTTACCTGCACAATAACATCGCCCGCTTCCAGTCCCGATTCCTTACCGAGCGTTGCACTGTAGTACTCGGTTACTACGGCTTGGCTCTCCACGAAGCGTATGCGCACCGGCGCAAAGTATCTGCCCTGATAGTCGTTTAAAATCTTATCACTGTAGATGTTGGCGTGGGTGTCGTGGATGCGCGCAATCAGCTTGAGAGCCGTTAAGTGGTACTGTTCGGCCGTGGTAGCGGCCGCAAATTGCGGAATCATGTCGGACAACACCTGTTGCCAATCTTCCCCAATGGCGTAGCGGTAAGGAAAGAAGTAGGCAATCATGTTCCAGTAACGGTACAGCGCCAGCAAGCGTAAACCCGCATCTGGAATTTGCAGGCTGGCATAGTTCTCTTCGTTGCGAAAGATGGGGTTACCGATTTGCGGCGCACTCTGCACATAGTAATGGTCGCCTTGGTTTCGGTTTTCGCGCAGATAAACCAGTTGCTTGCTTAGCTCCTGGCCCAGCTGCTTCTTGTTGGTTAGCCAAGCTAAATCAGGCTGCAAGCGAATAGTGGGGGAGGTAGGTTCTTTGCAGGTAGTACACGCAGGCACCGGGCCCAAGCTAGCAAGCCAAGCACCAAGAACTTCACTACGGGCTTTCTGGTTTTCACTGGTCAGCACCTTCGGCAACACCCGTAGTAGCTCGGCGTCCCAATTATAATCGCCGCGGGCAACAGCGGGGTGGTAATACTTCACAAAGCCCCACACCCGGCCTAGCACCGCCAAGTTTTCGACTTGCTGTTTGCTTAGGTTGTCGAGCGTGATACCAGCGCCTCGTTGAAAAGCAGTGTCCTGCTCGGCTTTGAAACGTTGGACTGTTTTGGGCGGCGCCTGCGCTAGTGGCTTGTCGTCCACGGTCAGTTCCAACTGGTCGATCCATGCGGTGCCAGTTCCGGGCAGGATTCCTCCTAAAAGCAGAAACCGAGCGTCGTTATCCAGCGGAAGGGTGATGGTATAGGCTTGCCAATCAGTGGTGCCGTGCACGTTCTCTTTGCTGGTATTCTGGAATGCTAGCGTGCTCTGCGCTCCATCTACCCGCAGCCACAAACCCGCATAGCCCTCCACGTTCTCGGTTTTCAGGAAGCCAGTCAGCTTGACGACTTTGCCTTGAAAATCAACCGGAACTCTTATGGTAGCCACTCCAAACACTTTCTCGCTCTGCCGCTTGCCCTCCGACTGGATACGCAACGCATAGCGCCCCTCGTGTTGTATCACCGAATCGGCAGTGACCTGGTAGCCGTTGTCGGCTGCCGACCACCACCCAGCAGGTTGGCGGGTTTGATGGTTTACTTGCTCGAAGTTTAAGTTTTGGGCCGCCGCCGTACCCAATCCCAAAATCAGGGTCACGCTCAGATAGAATAGCTTCATATACTAAACAGAGTCAGAAGGATGCGCCAAGGTTGCGAATCCTTTCCAGCTTTGCAGTACCATTCTAAAACACTAGCCCTGAGGCCCCAATTCCTGGGTTGCGGCTTCTCGTTCTTCCGGAGTATTGATGTTGCGCAACTCGGCCGGCGCGGGAGGCGGCAGCAACTCGATATCGGAGTTTATGAGGGCTTTGCGGGGGCAGGAGTATCCTAAACTTAGGAAGCGCAGTAGCGTGCCATAGCTGCGTGGTTCCCAAATGGTGATAAGGGGCTCCGGCCACTCATTTTCGGGGCTGCGGTAGGCTGTGGCCATGCGCCCCGCGTGGCGGTGCGCTAGCAGGTGGCGCAAGGTGGCTTCGGTGAGGAAAGGCAAGTCGCAGGCTACTACCAGCCAAGCCGCGTCAGGGTCTAACTGAAAAGCCGAGAGCAAGCCGCTCATGGGCCCGAGGCCGAGAAAGGTATCGGGCAACGGTGCAAGACCAGCTGCTTCGAGCTCCGCCACTTGGTCGGGGCGGCAGGATACGTGTACGTCTTCGCAGAACGGAGCCAAAAGGGCGGCGGCATAGGCCCGTTGCTCTTGCTGGCCGTGGTATGTCAGCCGGCTTTTATCCTGGCCCATGCGCTGGCTTTGGCCACCGGCCAGCACTAGGCCCCGAACGTACGGGCGTTGCTGTTGCCACTCTTGCAACACGGCGGCGGCAATGGCTTCTGTATCTGTTAGGGCAAGTTGCGGAATGGTAGTCCCTTGCAAATGCTCGCGCAGGTAGTCCGGCAGTTGGGTTACGCCTTCGGGCAGCAAGATCAGGCGCACAGCAGTGAGGCGGTCCAGCTTTTTCTGAAGCGGCTTAGCAGGATCGAGAATAATAATTTGCTGCTGGGCGCGAAAGTGGTTGCCGTTTACCAGCACGAGGCCTTGATGCTGTAGCCACTCTTGCTGCGCAAACTTGTCGGTGTCACGGCGTAGGTCGAGGCGGCGAAACGTGATTTTGTCGGTTAACTCGGCGCTGGCACCGGCTTGTAAAATAGCATCGGCTCCGCCCGTACCGCCTTGGGTTGCATCATCGCCGGCGGCGTGGTCGGCATCTACGTAGGCGACACGCAAGGCGGGCTCGAGGTGGGGCAGCAGGCGCGTTACCAACTCCTTAATTCGACCACAGGGAGCCCCTAGGATGGCCAACTCGTGGCGGCTGAACTCGCCTATTGCGGGGCGGGCGAGTTGCGCGTGTTTGCGGTGCGGCGTGGCGGTGTTGTTAGTCGGCATGATGGAAGTCTTGTTTGCCGCCGGTTTTGCTGAGCAGCCGAGTTTCCTGAATAACAATGTTGTGCGAGAGGGCCTTGCACATATCGTAGATGGTGAGGGCCGCCACCGAAGCGCCGGTCAGGGCTTCCATTTCCACACCGGTTTTGCCGGTTACGCTGGCCGTGCATTCGATGAGTACGGCGTCCGGCGCCTGCACTTCAATACGAACTTGGCAGTCGTCGAGGCCCAAGGGGTGACAGAGCGGAATCAACTCCGAGGTCCGCTTGGCGCCCATGATGCCCGCTAGAATAGCCGTTTGAAATACCGGGCCTTTGCGGGTGGGCAAGTCGCCGTCCTGCACCAAGGCCAGAATTTCAGCTCCTAGCACGACGCGGCTGCGGGCGCGGGCCACACGGCGGGTGGCGGTTTTGGCGCCCACGTCTACCATGGCCGGCTGGCCAGCGGCGTTGAGGTGCGTGAACTTAGAAGATTCAGACATGGAAAAAAGGGGTAGCGTAAGCTTAAAGTAGTGGGCGTCTGCGCCGTTTTGCGCTGCCATTTGTACGTCGGTACGCACCAGATACACGGCAAGTTATAGCTGATAAACGGCTTGCGCCCCGCGGCCTCGTACAATACTAACAATCAACCACCCAGGCCGGTCCTTGGTTACCAGGGCCACCGCAAGCGGAAGCTTCCGCTATATTCGTGCCTATGCTCTCCGTAGAAGAAGCCACTCACTGTGTTGCGGCCACCATTCATTCTTTGCCTGCTGAGTTCTTGGCGCTGCCCTTAGCCGCGGGCCGTATCCTGCGCGAAGACCTGCACGCCGACCGAGACTTTCCCCCTTTCAACCGGGTGGCAATGGATGGTATTGCGGTTCGTTTCGCAGCTTTGGCAACTAACCCGAGCGAATTTCGAATCGAGCGTACCCAATTTGCCGGCCAGGAACCCACTCCCCAACTCGACCCGCACGCGGCCACCGAAATCATGACCGGCGCCATGCTGCCCGAGGGCACCGACACAGTGATTCGGTACGAGGACCTAACATTTCGTACCGATGAAGCTACTGGTCAACGCTTCGCTACCATACAGGTACCGCCGCCGCACGCCGGCCACAACGTGCATCGCCGCGCCGCCGACCGGCGCCAAGGCGAATTGCTGCTCGCCGCTGGCACGTACTTGGGCGCCGCCGAGTTGGCCGTTGCAGCCACCGTCGGGGCCACCACGGTAGCCGTAACGCGCCGGGCCCGAGTGGCCGTGGTAAGCACCGGCGACGAATTGGTGGCAATTGCCGAGCGTCCTCTCCCCCATCAGATTCGCCGCTCCAATGCGCTGATGCTGCAAGCCGCCGCCGAGCAGGCTGGCGCCATTACGCAGGCGTTTCACTTCAACGATGATGTAGCCGCGCTGCAACAGGGTTTGCCGCCGCTGCTAACTGACTTTGATGCCATCATACTGAGCGGCGGCGTGTCGAAAGGCAAAGCCGATTTTCTGCCCGAAGTGCTGCGTGAAATAGGCGTACAACAGATATTCCATGAGGTGCAGCAGCGGCCTGGCAAGCCGTTTTGGTTTGGCCAGAGTCCGGAGGGGACGGTGGTGTTTGCGCTGCCCGGCAATCCGGTATCTACGTTCGTTAACTTCTACCGCTACGCACGGCCTTGGCTACTCGGCGTGCAACAGCCTGCCGTTACTGCATTGTCTGGCGTGGGGGCCGTGTCGGCCGTATTAGCGGCCGATATAAGCTTCCGCCCCAAGCTCACGCACTTTCTGCTGGTGCGCCTAGAGCATTCCAGCAGCGGCCAGTTATTGGCTTATCCTGAGCGAGCCGGCGGTTCTGGCGATTTAGCTAGCTTACTGACCAGCAATGCGTTTCTTGAGTTACCGCCCGAGCAGGAGCTATTCCCCGCCGGCACTGTACTCCCAGCGTGGTCGTTTCGATAAGGTGTTGTCTGATTTCGTTGCGGTGCTATCTGGAAACCATCAACATTTGTTGCTACGGGGTACTACGAAGCTGCTTGCAAAACGCACTCTTCATGCAAACTCAAAGTTTTTGAGCCACTAGTTTCACTAGGCGCTGCGTTTCCAACGAGAAATCGGCAACACCGGTCGGCTCTTCATAGCGTAGAATCCGGAAGTTAGCGGCAGCATAGCTGTTCTTCAACTCGTTGGTTGCAAATCCAATTTCTTGACCGGGTTTGATTGCCCGCGCCTGGTTGACATCGGCGTGAAAGTTCTCGAACACGAGTAGGCCGCCGGGCCTGAGTGCCGCCCGTACCTGCGCCACATGCGCGTCCTTATCGGCATAACAAAGCACAATCAGGTCCCACTGATCGGTGCCCCACTCGTACGTAGCTAGGTCGTGCTCGATAGTGGTGAGGGAGACGCTTAACTGCTGGGCCCGCTGCTGAGCGAAGGCTAGGGCTTGGTTCGCATAATCGACGCCCGTGACTTGCCAGCCTTGCTGGGCCAGGTAGAGGGCGTTGCGCCCCTCGCCCATATTCGCATCCAATGCCCTACCAGCTGGGTAGCAGCCCACCGTTTCCACTAGCAGCGCATTAGGTTGGCTGTTAAAGCGCGTACGCCGCCATACGGCATCAAGAAAGCAGTAATTCCAGCGGCCGCGCTCATATTCTCGTTGCTGTAGCGGTATGGCAGTGGCCTGTGGTGGCGGATAGCTAGCTGCCGACAATGGAGCAGGCATTTGGGCGGAATCAAACTCAGTTGCTGATTCTAATTGATTAATGCCGACAGGAGGTGTTTTCATATCGCAGAGAAAAGCCACTTGCTAACGAGGTGCTGACAGGGAAAGTAAGGCATTAACAGCCAACTTCTTGCTTATCATCTCACTAGCCTGCTACCTCAACCCTCAAAATCTAGCCCGCACTGAAAGCAATGGCACTGAGGCTTTTCTGGAGCCATTATCCAGAGGCGGAGCTTGGTGAGCAGGCTGTCATTGGGTTCGGGCAGTTGGCGGCAGACTACATCCGTGTGGTGGCAGCGGGGACAGCGCACGATTTCCACAGCATTGCTTTCTTCTTTGGTGACGGGCAGGGCTTGCATGGGCACTTGGTTGGCATGTAGCAGCTCCTGAGCCGCCGCCAAGTCTTGACGACGTACGTGCAGGCGTACCCCACCGGAAATAGGACCATACGGGCGGTTTTCGTTGCTGATGAAGCACGGAATATCGGCGGCTTCCAGCTGGTTTTTAGCTAGATGCGCCGATATAGCGTTGGCGAAAGACGCCAGCAGAATAATGGACTCGTCGGCGGGCTGGTCGGGCATGGGGCAACTGGTTTCAAACAAAACAAAAGAAGCACCCAAATGAGTGCTTCTTTCACAGAGTATCTATTTTATTACGAGAGTTCGGCTATAGCCGCTGTCATTTGAACAGCGCCAACGCTTTAAGAAACGTTTGGGTGACGCCCCAGGCGAGCGGAATGCCGACAAACAGCCAGGCAACTGCCAGCGCAACGCCAGAGCTAGGCGAGGTATCTGGGGTAGTAGAAGAAGTATGTTCCATGGAATGAATTGGTTACAAATGTGAGATAAGGAGCGGCTACTTGCTTACGCCACAACTTTCTTGGCGGCTTCCTTCTCGAAGTACTTTTCTGCCACAGGCCGCACCAAGAAGTTAGCAATCAGCCCAATCACCAACAAGGCAGCCATCGTGTAAAACACTGATTGATAAGCGGCTGCTCCTGCCAGACCTTCCGCCTTGGCGTTGGTGTGGAGGTAGTTTACAATCACGGGGCCTAATACGCCAGCTGTGCTCCAGGCCGTCAGCAGTCGGCCGTGGATGGCACCCACTTGCATCTTCCCAAAGAGGTCAGACAAATACGCTGGTATGGTAGCGAAACCGCCACCATACATGCTCAGAATTACGCAGGCTACTACCACAAACAACGTGAGTTGGGCACCCGCACCCAGCGTGGGCACCAGCGCATACAGCAGAATACCCAGCCCAAAGTAGATAGCATAGGTGGTTTTGCGGCCCATCTTATCGGAAGCTGACGACCAGAAGAAGCGCCCCAGCAAGTTAAACAAGCTCAGCAGCCCTACAAAGCCGGCCGCTGCCGCCGCCGTTACGCCCCGCCCGGCACCCATGGCCGTATCAGAGAAGGTTTCTTGGATGAGGGGCGAAGCGGTTTCGAGTACGCCAATACCGGCCGTTACGTTCATGCACAGCACCACCCAGAGCAGCCAGAACTGCGGTGTTTTAATAGCATTGTCGGCCGTTACGTTACCGGTTGTAATGAGGGCGTTGTGCTCGTTTGACGGCACGTAGCCAGCTGGCTTCCAGTCATCGGCGGGCACCCGAATACTCCAGACTCCAAACTGCATAAATAGCAGGTAGATCAGGCCCATGGCCAGAAACGTGGGCGCAACCCCCAGCGGGGCCGTGTCCTTGAACCGATCCATGAGGGCTACGGCCAGCGGCGAGCCAATCATGGCCCCACCTCCAAAACCCATAATGGCCATGCCCGTTGCGACGCCCCGCCGGTCGGGAAACCACTTAATGAGGGTACTAACCGGCGAAATATAGCCGATGCCCAACCCAATACCGCCCACAAAGCCGTAACCGAAATACATCAGCCAGATGCTGTGCAAATGCACGCCTAAAGCGGCGATAAAAAAGCCGCCACCGAAACACAGCGCCGAAGCCATCATGGCTTTGCGAGGCCCTACCCGCTCCAGCCACTTCCCAAATACAGCGGCCGACAAGCCCAGCAGAACGATGGCAATCGAGAAGATAACGCCTAGTTGGCCGGGCGTCCAGTCAGTGGGAGCGGGTGCATCGGGGTTGCCACTAATGAGGGCTCCAAGCGGCTTTTTGAACACGCTAAACGCGTACGCCTGGCCGATAGCCAAGTGGATAGCTAGAGCTGCCGGTGGCACCAGCCAACGGTTGTACCCCGGGCCGGCCACGGTGCGGCTACGGTCCAGTAAAGAAGATTCTGCCATGCGAAGCGGTGGTTTTTGATGGGAAATGGTAGGAACGGCTGTTCCCAGAAGTAGCTCGAAACGCCAAGCTAGACTGAGAATGAGGAAGATATCGGCTTTCTACGCTGAATACTTTTAAACGCTCAACTATTTTTTGCTAAACTGGTATAGTTATTCTCCTCTCTTATCTGCTGTTTCGTGTACCTACCCTAATTGCGCTTTCCCAGGGCATTATTCTGCTTCCATCGCCGGTTGTTTCAGCAACCAGCCGCGGGGACCTCTCGCACGGTTTTGTTTTAGAAACACCTTAAGTCCGCGCGTCATGGCTTGCGCCATCTGCTGCTGAAAAGCAGAGCTGGTAAGGCGCTGCTCGTCGGCCGGATTGGAAACGAAGGCGGTTTCCACCAAGGCATTGGGATATTCGGTGGGCCCGTTCAAGCCGAAGTTGAAATTGCCAACCAAGCCCCATCCGGCCAGACCGGTGCCTTGCATCTGCTCGTAGAGCGCCGCCGCAAGGGGCCGAAAAGCCACGTAGCGGTAGAAAGCACTAGTGCCTTGTACAGCGGTGTTGGCCGCTGAATTGACGTGAATGCTTACCAACAACGCGGGTCGGCGCTGGCGCAGCAAGGTTACCCGGTCACTTATCTCAGCGCTGACATCGGCCTCGCGGGTCATTACGACGTGGGCACCGGCCTGTTCCAACTCCCGGCGCAGTTTCCGAGCAATGGCAAGCGTAAGGTCTTTCTCGCGGGCGCCGCTAGCACCGGTAGCGCCTACATTGGTGCCGCCGTGACCCGCATCGACGGCTACGAGCAAGCCGCGCAACCGAAGTTTGGCGGGTGGGCGCGTTACTTGCACCACCAGCGTGTTGCCTTGGTAGCCAAGGTGGTAGCCCCAGCTTTGGCGGTGGCGCAACGGAAGTACCAAACGAAAAACGTCGGGCTGCGGCTGCTCGTAATACACAGCTCTTAGCTCTTGCAAACCAGTGCGTTGGGTTATCCAGTTGGTGTTGGAAGTGGCCCCGAATACATCCACAATCAGCCGTGCCGGATTCTGAAGCAGTTGAGTGCAGTACGGTAGTCTTGCGCTGAGCGGCACCCGTACATAATCGTACAGCGAGTCGCCTTGGACGCTCCATGAACCGGTGAGGGAGGTAGGCACGAAGCCACCAAGCGGCAGCAACCGCACCATATCTTGTGGTACCCAGGCTTGCTGGCCAGTTGCTAGCTGCACCCGGTATAGCTCGCCCACGCGGCCCGTGAGGTGGAGCACCACTAACGAATCGAGGTAGCCGAGTTTGGCACCGCCTAGCCGGTCTTCACCCAGGCCATAGTTCAGGTAAGACAAGGCAGTGCGGGTTACAGCCAGTTGGGGTTCATTGGGGCTCAAGAAGCGCACGGTGTTCTTGCTGAACCCAATTTCCAGCACACTATCCGGCGTGAGCACCTGCACCTCAACAGGACGGTCACGCAGCGTGTCGCCGGGCTGTACCACGTAGGTGCCTTGGTATACACCGAGGTTGCCCTGGGTTTGAGTTGGGCTTAGCTCAAGCAGAGGTTGCCCGTTGAGAAAAGTAGCTCGAACTCCTGGCTGGGCGACGACGCGCACTTGAAGCCGGTCACCGGGGCTTAGCCACTGGTTGAGAGCTGGCACTGTTTCAACCACCGAAATAATAGGCGGTAAGGTTTGCGCCTGTCCGGTAAGCGTAAGCAATAAGCCGATGCTGCCAAGTAGCAACGCCCAGCTGAAATTCAAAACGCGTTTTAGCATACTTCTCATCTAGCCACAACTTTCTAAACGCAAAAGCCCCGCATAGGTCGGGGCTTGGCACACGAAGATGGCCTACTTCACTACGGCTGCTTCACCGCTTGGCCCAGATCTTTCACGTCGCGGCGGGTTTCCAGGGCCGTAAACTCGGTTTGCAGAGCCCGGATGTGCAGTTCGTCGCGCCCTTTCACATCGAGGCGAATAGCTCGGAACTGCGCGTTGAGGCGGCGGCTAATAGTGGTGGCATAATCCCAGTCGCGCTGCGTCCATTGCCGGTGCCGAGCCCGTACCTGCTGCATGAACTGCACAAAGGCGGGCTCAACGGTAGTAGGCGTGAGTTGCTCAATAGCCGAATAGCGGCCCAGAAGCTGGTTGGTGAACGTAGCCGTGGCGGTTTCATTCAGGGGTTGGCGGGTACGGGCCCGCGACACGGAATCGAAGCGGGCCGCCCGCCGGCCGGCCACCCGTAGTTTGGCAGCCGCCCGGTCGGCAACGGTGTCAAGTTTGCGGGCTTCCTGGCGGACTATTTCTTGCCGCTCACGTGGCGTAGAATCGCAGGCAGTAAGTGAAAAGGCCCCAAGGCATGCAACTGCCAATGGGCGGAACAAGGAGAACGGTTTCATGGCTCCAATGTACGCAACCCTGGCAGGTAAAGTAACAGACAGCAGAAGTTCCAGTTGCTAGAGCCCCGTGAACTGTGCCCGACTATAGACCTATGGCCTACTGCTTACGCTACTCCGCGGTGCATACCTGCTTACTGAGCTTTCTGCAACCGGAACGTGAACGGCAACTGGTACATCACCGGCACAGCCCGACCCGCTAAACGGGCCGGAACCCACTGAGATGGAATGCTTTGGCTAAGGCGCAATGCCTCCTCGTCGCAGCCGCCGCCAATGCCGTTTAGCACCTTGTGTTTCGAGGTTTGTCCCAACGTATCAATAGCAAACTGAATCACGACTCGGCCTTGAATATTGCGGTTTTGCGCTTCTTGCGGATAAGTCAGCTTGCTCATGTAGGAAGCTAATGCGGCTTCACCACCAATATAGAAAGGGGGTTGTTGCACATTGGTGCGAGTCCACTCGCCAGGTGTTAGCTCGGCGTCATAAGGCTTGTCCTCGATAGGACGATAGAACACCAGCTTTTTGGCGGTATGATCGTAGCGCTGCACTAGTACCTGGCGGCCGTCGCGGGTATAGCTGTAGTATTCCCACACCCCTACTTTCTGGCCTTTTTCTATCATCCCGCTTTCGTATTCGGTTGTGCGTTGTTTCTGTGCTTGCGCAGGGGTAGCCAACGCTAGCATCAAACATCCTATCAATAGTGCATACAAGTGTTTCATAGACTGGGTGGGTGAAGCCCTTGCAGCTGTTGAGGGGGGAATCAACGCGGGCTACAAAGAGCAACTTTTATAATTGTTTAAGTGCAAATAACTACCACATCATTTTACAACTATAATTCGCTTTGATTCTCGCTAATCTGCTTATAAACAAGCCGAACAAGCAATAATAATACGCGAATAGATTTGTTGAATTAAAGTGGTTGTTCGGAAATATACAAATAACAATGCGAGTGCACATACAAACACAGTGGATTATTCCTCTGACTCGCTGAATCGGTCTCGTAGCTCGCGGAGTTGACTTTGCAAGCCGGGCCAGTAAGGGCAAAGCTGTTCTAATCGTACGAGTACTCGTAGCAGGCCCCGATCATCATTGAGGGCACGAAGCATATTAGCCCACCCTGATAGGGCCCCAAAATGCCGTGGTTCTCGGCGCAATGTCTCGCGTATATCGGCTAGGGAAGCACGATATTCACCCCGCAAAAAATAAGCCGTAGCACGCTTGTTCCACCCTTCCGCATACGTTGGCTGCAAGTCAATGAGGGACGTGAAATCAGTGATGGCCTGCGTGTAGTTGCCGGCCGACAACGCGCGCATACCGGCTTCCAGGTGCTTGTCTAGACTGTGTTCTCCTGTGGTAAGCCAGAGTTGCCAGATGCCACCCTGCAAAGTTTCTATTTCAACTGGAGTTGTGGCTTCCCGCAGGCGCACAAACAGTTCATCAAGAGTCGACATAGTTGAGTACTAAGTGAATAAAACAGCGCGCCAGGTAGCGCGGTACAGACAACTTCTTTGTACGAGAGCGTAGTGATTCTTATTGAATACCCGCTCTTCTGAAAGAGGTTGTTTGTACCGCGCTACCTGGCGCGCTGGCTTAGCTTATTTAATTGGCTAGAACAGTTCCTTGGCCACTCGCCGGATGGACTCTGACTTGCCCATACTGTAGTAGTGTAGGCTCGGCACCCCGTGAGCCATCAACTCTTTCGATTGATTGATGCACCATTCGATACCTACCTGACGAGCGGCATCATTGTCGCGGCACTGGCTGATGGCTTCCACTAACGGCTCCGGCAGGTTCAGGAAAAAGGTGCGCGGCAGCATCGTGAGCTGGCTTTTGGTTGTGAGCGGCTTCAGGCCCGGAATGATGGGCACAGTAATACCAGCTTCGCGGCAGCTTTTCTCGAACTTAAAGAACTGCTCGTTGTCGAAAAACATCTGCGTGACAATGTAATCTGCGCCCCGGTCTACCTTATGGCGCAAGTAGCGGATATCGGCGCCGTAGTTGGGCGCTTCGAAGTGTTTCTCGGGGTAGCCCGCCGTGCCGATGCAGAAGTTGGTAGCCCAGGTGTCATCCTGCTTCTCGTCCAAGTATTCGCCGTGGTTCAACGACTTCACTTGTCCGATAAGGTCGCTGGCGTAGGCGTGCCCGTCTTCATGAGGCTTGAAGGCTCCTTCCGACTTGATTGGGTCGCCGCGCAGCGCCAGCACCGAATCGATGCCAAGGAAGTGCAGGTCGATAAGGGCGTTTTCGGTTTCTTCCTTCGAGAAGCCACCACAAATCAGGTGGGGCACCGTGTCTACATCGAAGCGGTTTTTGATGGCCGCGCAAATCCCAACCGTGCCGGGCCGCTTGCGCACCGTCTTCTTCTCCAAAAACCCATTCGGATGCTGGCGGTACACGTACTCTTCGCGGTGGTAAGTCACGTCGATAAACGGCGGCTTGAACTCCATCAGCGGCTCGATATTGCTGAATAGGTTCTGGATATTCTCGCCTTTTTTCGGTGGCAGCACCTCGAACGAAAACAAGGTTTTACCGTTGGCGCGGGTTAAGTGTTCGGTTACTTTCATAGGGTGGGCACCACCCCGGCTCCTTTAGAAAAAGAGCCGGATGGTGAGGGTGTAGCTTAAGACTTAGCTCCGGCTAAGTGCAGTAGGATGTATTTGGTTCTGGCACCCCTTGCCCGGAGGGAAGGGATCAACAAGAAAAACTCTTACAGCGCAGTCACGGGCACTGCTGTTGGCTCGTAGTTCAAATTGGGCATCAGCCAGCGCTCTAGTTCGGGTAGCGGCATGTTTTTGCGCTGGGCAATATCAGCTACCTGATCTGCCCCTATCCGGCCCAAGCCGAAATAGCGTGAATCGGGATGCGCGTAATACAGGCCGCTAACCGACGAAGCCGGGTACATGGCCAAGTTTTCAGTGAGACTAATGCCGGTTTTGTTTTCAGCATCAAGCAGTTGGAAGAGCGTGATTTTCTCGGTGTGGTCGGGACAGCCGGGGTAGCCGGGCGCCGGACGCACCCCTTTGTACTTCTCTTGAATCAAGTCTTCGTTGGAGAGGTTTTCAGCGGGGTCGTAGCCCCAGAACTCTTCCCGCACCCGCTGGTGCAAGCGCTCAGCAAAGGCCTCGGCCAAGCGGTCGGCCAGGGCTTTCATCATGATGCTGGAATAGTCGTCGTGGTCGGCTTCAAACTGTTCCAGGTGCTTTTCGATGCCGATACCCGCCGTTACGGCAAAGCCCCCGATGTAGTCAGCCCGGCCGGTTTCCAGCGGCGCCACAAAATCGGAAAAAGCCAGGTTAGGCACCCCAGCAGCCTTCTCGCTTTGCTGACGCAGGGTGAAGAACTCGGTGGCTACTTCGGTGCGGCTGTCGTCCTTGAACACCTGAATGGTGTCGTAATCTACGGTGTTGGCGGGCCAGAAGCCGATAACTGCGCGGGCCGTGAGCAGCTTCTCGTCGATGATGCGCTTAAGCATGGCTTGCGCGTCGTTGAAGAGCTGGGTGGCAGCTTCGCCCACGTTCTCGTCGGTGAGGATGCGCGGGTAGCGGCCTTTTAGCTCCCAAGTCTGGAAGAAAGGCGTCCAGTCGATGTACGTGGCTAGTTCGGCTAAGTCGTAGTCTTCCAGTGCTTTGGCACCCAAGAAAGTAGGCTTGGCAATGGGCGTCGTTTCCCAGTTAGCCTTGAAGCCATTCTCGCGGGCATCCTCAATGGAAAGGTAGTTTTTGTCGCGCTGACGGCCGGCGTAGTCTTCCCGCAACTGGCGGTATTCGTCGTGCACCGTGCGGGCGTATTCGTCTTTGGCGGAACCAAGCAAGCCGGCTGCTACACCCACACTGCGCGAAGCGTCGTTGACGTGCACAATGGGCCCCGAATAGTTGGGCGCAATCTTTACGGCGGCGTGTAGCCGCGACGTAGTAGCACCACCGATTAGCAACGGCGTTTTCAAGCCACGCCGCTCCATTTCCTGCGCCACATACACCATCTCGTCAAGGCTGGGCGTAATCAGGCCGCTTAGCCCGATAACATCGACTTGCTGCTTCACGGCTTCGTCCAGAATCCGCTCTAGCGGTACCATCACGCCCAAGTCCACAATGTCGAAATTGTTGCAGGCCAGCACCACCCCCACAATGTTTTTGCCGATGTCGTGCACGTCCCCTTTCACGGTGGCTAGCAGAATCTTGCCAGCCGTTTGGCGTTCCTGCCCGCGCTTGTCGGCCAGCAGATACGGCTCCAAGTAAGCTACGGCCTTCTTCATCACCCGCGCTGATTTTACCACCTGGGGCAGGAACATTTTGCCGGCGCCAAACAGGTCGCCCACCACATTCATGCCGGCCATCAGCGGACCTTCAATCACCTCCAACGGGCGGCTAACTTGCTGCCGCACTTCCTCGGTGTCCTGGTCGATGAACTCGGTGATACCACGCACCAAGGCGTGCTGTAGACGTTCCTGTACCGGCAAGCTGCGCCAGGCATCGGCTACTACTTCCACTTTGTCCTTCTGCTTTACCGTTTCGGCAAAGTCCACGAGGCGCTCCGTAGCATCGGGGCGGCGGTTGAGCAGCACGTCCTCACAGAGTTCAAGTAGGTCTTTAGGAACTTCATCGTACACGCCCAATTGGCTCGGGTTCACGATGCCCATATCGAGGCCGGCCCGGATGGCGTGGTAGAGGAACGCCGAGTGCATGGCTTCGCGCACGACGTCGTTGCCGCGGTACGAGAAACTGATGTTGCTGACGCCACCGCTGGTGAGGGCACCGGGCAGGTTCTGCTTGATCCAGCGGACGGCCTCGATGAAGTCCAGCGCGTAGTTGCGGTGTTCTTCCATACCGGTGCCTACGGTCAGGATATTCGGGTCGAAGATGATGTCCTCGGCCGGGAAACCGACTTCGTTTACCAGAATGTCGTAGCTGCGCTGGCAGATTTCAATACGCTTCTCATACGAGTCGGCCTGGCCGTTCTCATCGAAGGCCATGACCACCATAGCGGCGCCGTACTGGCGCACCGTGCGGGCGCGCTCTTTGAACACTTCCTCGCCTTCCTTCAGCGAAATCGAGTTGACAATGCTCTTGCCTTGCACGCACTTCAGGCCGGCTTCGAGCACACTCCACTTCGAGGAGTCTATCATCACCGGCACCCGCGAAATATCGGGCTCGGAGGCAATCAGGTTCAGGAAGGTGGTCATGGCCTGCTCGGAGTCCAGCATGCCTTCGTCCATGTTTACATCAATAATCTGAGCGCCGCCTTCTACTTGGTCGCGGGCCACTTGCAGGGCCTGCTCATAGGCGCCGGTCCGGATGAGGCGGGCAAACGCGCGGCTACCCGTCACGTTGCACCGCTCGCCCACGTTCACGAATAGGCTTTGCTCGGTGATGCCGAACGGCTCCAAGCCACTTAGGCGCGTGGCGGGCGTTACCTCCGGCAACGGCCGCGGCTCGTACTTGTCGGCCAGTTTGGCTAGTTCGGCAATGTGCTGCGGCGTGGTACCGCAGCAGCCACCCACCACCGTTACGAGGCGGTCGGAGAGGTAGCCTTCCACGACGCCTGCAAACTCCTGCGCCGACTCGTCGTAGCCGCCGAAAGCGTTGGGCAGGCCCGCATTGGGGTAAGCGGAAATATGCACGTCGGCAATGCGGCTTAGCTCTTTCACGTACACCTTGAGCTGGTCGGCTCCGAGGGCGCAGTTTAAACCCACGCTTAGCAGCGGCAAGTGGCGGATCGAGTTCCAGAAAGCTTCCACCGTCTGCCCCGACAGGGTACGGCCGGAAGCGTCGGTAATCGTTCCCGAAATCATGACGGGCACCACCCGGCCGCCTTCATCGAAGAATTTCTGCACTGCGTAAAGGGCCGCCTTGGCGTTGAGCGTATCGAAGATGGTTTCGATGAGCAAAGCATCGGAACCGCCATCAATGAGGCCGCGAACCTGCTCGTGGTAGGCCGTAGCCAACTCGTCGAACGTCACGGCCCGGAAACCGGGGCGGTTGACGTCGGGCGAAAGAGAGGCCGTGCGGTTGGTTGGTCCTACGGCGCCGGCTACGAAGCGAGGCTTGGCGGGGGTTTGCGCTGTAAACTCGTCGGCTGCTTCTTTGGCCAGGCGCGCCGATTCATAGTTCAGCTCATACACAATGTCTTCGAGCCCGTAGTCGGCCTGCGCAATGGTGGTACCACTGAACGTGTTGGTTTCCACCATGTCGGCTCCAGCCGCGAAATACTCGGCATGAATACCCTTGATGATATCGGGCCGGGTGAGGCTGAGCAGGTCGTTGTTGCCCCGCAGAGGCTTGGGGTGATTGGCAAAGCGGGTGCCCCGAAAGTCGGCCTCTTCCAGCGGATGCCGCTGAATCATGGTGCCCATGGCTCCGTCGAGCACAAGTACACGCTGTTGAAGGATGGCGTAAAGCGGGGAGTCGGGACAGTGCGTTTTCATAGGTTTCTCTTTACAGAATGCCGTCGTTGAACCAGCTCATCCAGAAAGAGAAAACTGCGGGCGCAGGTTCCGTACTTATCTTCTTTCGCCGCAGAAATAGGACGAAATGGGAGTTGGCACCTTGTTTTACTCAGGTTGCCAAGACGTCGTAGGGCCCAGTCCCTCGGTCTTTCTGGATAAGTGACTCAGCAAAGGTACTAGCCAAGTTGTCAGAAAGCAACAAGCCGACCTATGAGGATAGGTCGGCTTGTTTAAAATTCGGGCAGCGCTTTTCAAGAATTCAAGGAATAACGAATTAGCTTATCGGAATGCCCTTTAATCTTTCTTCACGCAGTTGGGAACGGACTTACCGTCTTTCTTTTTCATTTCATCCTTTTCGTATCCTTTCCAGCGAGGATCTTTACTTTTCGGAGGCTACTTTCTTCTTGGTCCTAATGTTTTCCGATTAAGTGAATACGACAGATTGGCCTACGTCCTGGGTTATCCGGCTACTCCTCGCTCGCTGGGGGTGGGCTGGCCCGCATCAGTTGCCCAAAGAATATGCTGTTGAGAAACAGCTTGTTGGTGCCGTACCAGAAAGCACGAAAGTTGGGATTATCCACCAGGGAAATAATTCGGCCGGCCCCCACGTCGGTAATATCCACTGCGGCGGTGCTGCGCAGCTTCAGCTCGTTGGCTTTGGAAATAAAGCCACTGGCCAGCGGACGGGCAGTATACATGAGTGGGTTGGAGTAGGGACCAGCGGAACGCTCCATAAAGACGGTATGGTCCCGGAACAGAAACACATCGGGACTGTCGTAGCCGTAGCCAAGCGGGTGCGTTAGGTCAAGGCGGGCGTGGAAGATGGCCCCCGTAATTTCCTGGGCGCTGGCCGTGTTGCGCATCCCCACGTACGGTCGTTGCGGCAACGGGCTAGCAGGTGCCGCCGGCGCGACTACAGCCCGGCCCGGCCTAGGCAAAACCGATGGAGCAGCGGTAGCGCTGGCCGGGGCAGTTGGGCTGGCGGCGCCGAGCACAGGCGCCGTTTCTGGGGCAGGCGGCGTGGGGGCCGGACTAGTAGCCTTGAACTTACTGGTTGATAAGCCGTTGTCGGCTAGCCATTTGGCGCCGCGGCCCAGTGCCAACAGGGTGTTGCCGCGCTGCACCCAGGCCCGCAACTTTTCGCGGGCCGCGGCCGATATCCCGGCATACGTGCCGTCGGAAGCCACCAGCACGGTGTAGCGGTCCAGGTTCACCCGGTCCAGGGTTTCAGGAGCTACTAGGCTGGGCGTCATGCCGAAGCGGTTATCCAGCAGGTGCCAGGCTTCGCCCACGTCGGTAGGACTCACGCCGGGCCCGGCCAGCAGCATAATTTCCGGCTTTTTCAGAGTTACCAAGTTCACGCTGCCCAGCTTCAGCCCCTGCGTCGACAAGCCCGTGGTGATGCCCACCACGTCGAGGCCGTTGGCTACGGCAACCTGCTGCATGAGGGTGTAGAGCGTATCGGCGGACATGGTTTGCAAACCCACCGGCACTAGAATGCTGCCGTAATCCATCTTCCGCTCTCCTACGTAAAAAGGTTCAGTCGCCACTTTCACGGTCAGCTTGCGGGCTAGCAGCGTGTTCAGCGCGCGCGGGGCGTAGTAGCCGTGCCAGCTGAAGGCGTAGGCATACGCGGACTTGTCGCCGAGCACCTGGCCCGTGGGGAAACTTACGCTGTCGAGGCGCGCACCCAGCAGCCGGCCCGCCGACGCCTTGGTTACGGCGGCCATGTTTAGGCCGAAGGCCCGGGGCAGCGTCCAGGCCGAGATGTCGTAGAAAATGCTGTCCTGAAACGTGCTGCGCTCCTCAAACATGGCCTGAATCAGGCGAAACTGCGGTTGGTCGGTGGGCACCACGTAGGCATTGGCGGGGCTGAAGGTGTAGCCGTTGAGCTTAATGGGCGTTTGGGGGCGGTACACCGCAATCTGGTGCTGCCGGATAATGCGGGCCAGCTCGTAGGCGCGGGCCGGGTCTTGGTCGGTCCCGAACAGATAGGCCCGCACGTTCTGGCCGCGGGCTTCGCGGACCGCCTTCTGGTAGAATTCGCGCTGGTAGTTCAACAAGTCTACCCGCAAGGCCTGCACCGCCTCAATAGACGACAACGTGGTAGCCACTTGGTTGCGGATGGTGAAAGGAAAGCGCAACACGCCATTCACGCTCTCCTGGGCGTGCCCGCGCGAACTGGCCTGCTCAAACAAAATGCCTACCGCGCCGTTCACGTCGGGGTAGGTCGAGCCCTTACCGTAATAGAAGTCGTCGTAGTTTTCCTCGGTGAAGTAGAGGGAGCCCATCTTGTCCAGCGCTTTGGCATGGTAAGCCCCGATTTTCTGGGTAAGCTCGAAGTTGCGGACCGGGGTGAGCGGATGCTTGCGCGAGGGTACGCCGGGCTGGAAAAAGAACGTGGAATTCGTGCCCATTTCGTGGTGGTCGGTGAGCAGGTTGGGTTTCCAGTCGTGAAACTGCCGGAGCCGGCCGCGCGACTCGGGGTGCTGGAGGGGCAGCCAGTCGCGGTTCAGGTCAAACCAGTAGTGATTGAATCGGCCGCCGGGCCAGACCTCGTTCTGCTCCAGATTGGCGGGGTCGGTTACCAGATTTGCGCTGCGGCGCGCGTTCACCCAGCCCGAGTGGCGGGTCAGGCCATCGGGGTTGATGCTAGGGTCAACCAATATCACCGTGTTGCGCAGCACTTCCTCGATGGCCGGGCCCTGCGCGGCGGCTAGGTAATACACCGCTAACAGCGAAGCGTTGCTGCCGCTGGGCTCGTTGCCGTGGACGCTGTAGCCCATCCAGAACACGGCCGGCATCTTACTCACGTCCAGCTGGTTGGAAACGGCAGGATCGGTTAATTTGTGGTGCTCAGCTTTGATCTGAGCGATGTTGCGTTGGTTTTCCGGGGCCGTAATAGTGAGCAGCAGCAACGGCCGGTGCTCGTGGGTGCGGGCGTATTCGGTAATACTGACCCGGTCAGAAGCCGCGTCTACGGCCCGCAGATAGGCTAGCAACTGGTCGTGGCTGATGTGCCATTCGCCCACCTCGTAGCCCAGCACGGCGGCCGGCGTCGGAATAGCGGGGTTGTAGGCTATAGCTTGGGGCAGGAAATAAGCCAGATTTGATTTGGTCTGGGCCTGGCCCGCGAGGGTTACCACAAACGCTAGCAACAAAGCGTAGTATTTCTTCATAAAACCAGTGAGTTTGCTTCCAGAGCCGAGTCCTATAGCTGCTCTGCGTTCTGGCAGCGCCTTAAAAATTAGGAAGTGAGCAACGAAAATGTTCTTGACAGAAACAGCCGGATAGGAGGCGCCAGCCTTATCAACTCTGTTGGCTGTAGCCGAATGGATTGCAATAATATTACAACATCTTACTGCATACATCCAATTCTCAAGTTTCCCATGGTTTCGCCCACCAGATTTAGAGCCTCTCCTAATAAGGTTTCTTTTTGTCCTTCTTCCGAGGCAGGAGAAATCCGAGTTAAACCGCTCACCGAAGTAACTCAGATTCCTTCTGCCTCGGAAGGACAGGTGCCTCCGCGTTACTGTTCCCGAAGCCTATATGGTTTGCCTAGCGGCCGTTTGCCATGGCAGACAGCAGCTGAACCAGAGTCGCGTGAAAAGCATTAACTAGTAGTTAGTGGCCCTCGAATTCTCTTCATTAAATTTTGTCAACTAAACCTACTGCACTTGCCCGCTCGTATTCTGTATCTTACGGCTTCGGGCTCTGCTTTTTCCTGAACTATAGGCATTTATTTATTCCTGAATCTTGCAGTTCCGAATTAGATATCCACTGTTAATATTGCTGCTGATCGGGGCTCAATTCGCTGAAGCGCAGCAGCTTTTGGTGCGAGGACGAGTTACGGAAGCCGCTACGCAGAAGCCCGTACCGTTTGCGTCCATTTTTGTACCCGGCACCACGGCGGGCACTACCGCCGACGCCGACGGTCGCTACCAGCTCAGCACGGCCCCGGCCGACACAGTGGTGGCCTCCGCCTTAGGCTTCGCGCCCATCAAGAAAGCGCTGAACCGACAGGCCGCCACGCAAACCCTTGACTTTGCGCTCGGCGCCGGAGCCGTATCGCTGAATGAAGTAGTGGTGCGCCCCACCGAAAATCCGGCGTACGCCATCATGCGTCGGGTGCAGCAGCACAAGCCCCAAAACGACAAGCAGCGCCTCGATGCCTTCGAGTTCGACAGCTACAACCGCACCGAAATCAGTATCAACAACTTGCCCGACCAAGTGGCGCGCCGCAAAGTGCTACGCCAGATAACCGCCGTAGCCGACAGCATCGGCTTGGAGCGCGGAACCGACGGTAAACCCATCGTGCCCATCTTCGCTTCCGAAATGCTGTCGCGCTACTACGCGCACCAGCGGCCGGTGCGGCGGCGAGAGGAAATCAAGCGCAACCAGATGCGCGGCATTGCGCCCCGCGAAGGCTCGGTGGTGTCCCAAATTATGGGGTCTTCTTTTCAGGACTGGGACTTCTACCCCAACTGGCAGCAGTTGCTGGGCAAAGACTTTATTTCTCCTATTGCCGACGGCTGGAAGTTCACGTACGAGTACGAGCTGCAAGATTCGGTGTACATCGGCCAGGACTTTTGCTACCAACTAGCCGTTACGCCGCGCCGCCCGCAGGACCTAGCTTTCACCGGCACCATCTGGATAACTACCAACTCCTACGCCCTGCGCCGCGTTGATTTACGGGTCAGCCCCGAAGCCAACCTCAACTTCGTGGACCAGGTGAAAGTATGGCAGGAATTGACGCCTACCCCCAGCGGACCGTGGCTGCCGCTGCGCACTCGCGTGCTGATTAACATCCGGCCCACGAGCAAGAGCACCGGCTTCATGGCTCGCTTTACTACCGTTAATTCCAACTTCGAGGCCGGCAAATACCATCCGCTCGAATTCTACGACGTGCCCATGGAAACGGCCTCCGATGCCTTCAAGGGCGAGGCCGACTATTTTGATAAGAACCGGCCCGACTCGCTATCGGTGCAGGAGCAGAAAACCATGATGGTACTCGATTCGGTGCGCAAGCTGCCGGCCGTTCGGTCGTTGCTGGAAGTGGCCGACGTGTTGGTGAATGGCTATTACCGCGTCGGTAAGATTGACGTAGGGCCGGTACTGGCTACCATTGGCTACAACAACATCGAGGGCTTGCGGCCACGTATCGGTTTCCGTACTACACCCGAAATCAGCCGGACTTGGACGGCCCGCACTTACTTGGCTTATGGCCTGCGCGATACGCGCCTGAAGTACGGCTTGCGCGCCACCCGTATTCTGGACCGCCGTTCCTGGACCACCATCGGCTTCGAGCATCGCCACGACATCGATCAAGTAGCGTTGCTCGACAATGATTACGCGCTGGAAAACCCGCTCTTCGAAGCCTCGGCCCGCTTGGGCAACATCGACAACGGCCGGCCCCTGCTCCGAGACCTGTCGTTGCTGTCGTTTCAAACCGACTTGTTTCGGGGTTTCACGCAGAAGCTAACACTACGCCGGCAGCAGTTTCGTCCGCTTTACCGCTTTGCCTATTACACCAACGAGGCCGAACCCGGCGCGCCTACCGAAGATAATTTCAACGTGTCGGAGGTAGTGGTAGAGTCGCGCTACGCCCCGGATGAAGTGCTGGTGCAAAGCCAGAACCAGAATTACCGCTCGCCTATTGGCCTCAAAAGGCTGCCGGTGTTCACACTACGCTATACGCTCGGGCTGAAAAACTTTTTGGGCGGTGATTTTCACTACCACAAGCTCAACCTAATTGTAACGCAGAGCGTGCGGCTCGGCCAGCTTGGCCGCACCGAATATACCCTCGATGCGGGCTACGTACCGAGCACCATTCCGTACCCAATGCTTAAGGCGCATCTTGGCAACCAATCACCGTTTTATAACGCTGGCGCTTATAATTTGATGCGCTATTTCGAGTTTGTGAGCGACCGGTATGTAGGCTTGCGCTTCGACCACTACTTTGAAGGCTTCTTATTGAACTCAATACCCGCTATTAAGAAGCTGAACTGGCGCTTAGTAGCTACAGGCAGTGTGCTTTACGGAAGCGTTGCACGAGCTAACAACGAGATTATTCCGGAATTCGACCCGAATAGTGGAGAGTTACTACCCCGTTTTCAACCGCTGAGCCGGCTACCCTACGCCGAAGTGGGTTACGGGGTAGAGAACATATTTCGAGTGGTTCGCGTAGATTTTATACATCGGCTCACGTACCGCGACTTGCCAGGTGCCAAAAATTTCGGTGTGAAATTCAGCTTCCAGTTCAAGCTATAAAGTGAGGAACATAAGACGACGCGACAGGAAAATAATGTAAGCGTCGGCGCACATAGAAACTCAAACTTGCTATATTACCCGTCGGCTACCTGCTGCTTGCAGATAACCCGTTGTTTTCTGGCTTCCTTCTGAATCAAATCTCGTCGCTTTTTGTAAAAGAGCTTATGGCATACGAAGTAGACAACTTAACCTTTGCCGAAGCCACTCGGCACGCTCCCTTTGTTGATTACGCCCGCTGCGTAGACGACAGCCAACGTCCTTTCAACCACGTAGGCGACTGGCCGGAAAAAGACCGCCTCTATCCTGTTCGGGTGGTTGATTCGCGTACTGAAGGCATGGCCTTGGTTCACGTACTGGGCTTCCAGGGCGAGGCTCCTTTTTACAATGCATTTGCACCGCACCGTTTTGAAGTGTTACTCACTGTGTGGCTGAACTAGCTTACACTGCTTTTCTTGCGTTAAAAACGCCTGGTCCACTCGTTGTGGACCGGGCGTTTTGCTTAATGTATATATGGTTTAAGGCTGTGTATTTCATTCTCGATCATAAAGTCCTAAGGCTCGCCAATCCGCACTTACCTGAACCGGTGCAGGGAGTAGCAGGAGATTTCGCGGCGCTATCCACTCAGCCGGCCACACACTGAATTGTCGCCGTGAAGGCTGCCGGCCCCGTGGGGATGCTACAAGGCAAAGACCTTTTTACAGTAGTTCGCTCCTACCAATACCTTAAATTATTACGTCACCCTCACGGACAGCTTTGCTGGCGGGCTTCATCAGCATAAACATACCCGAGGAGAACTGCACGGCGAAAAAACTCACAAGCAGCCGGAGCGTTTCCTTCCTGTTGTGCTACCCGACCAAGCAAAAAGTGAACTTGCCCGTTGCGCGGATTGGCTTCCAGTACTCGCCGATAGTCTTGTCGGGCTTGAGCTAAATCTTGCAGCTTAAAGTAGGCTAGCCCACGATACGTAAGGTATTTCGTTGGCAGTGGCCGCCCTACGATAGATCGGTGACGCAGGCCCGCAGTGAAGTCGTGGATGGCCCCAGGGAAGCGGCGCTGTTCAAAGAGTCGCACCTCGCCACGAGCCAGCCAAGCGCCGCTTTGGGTGGAATCTAGGGCCAGCGCATAAGTCAGATTTCGTTCGGCGCTGGCTATTTGCCCGAGTTGCACTTGGCACTGTGCCAGCCGGTAGAATAAAATCGCACGCTCTCTTTGCTGCTCGGTTTCGCGCAAAGCAGCCGCATAGTCGGTGCTAGCGGATCGGTAGTCACGATCAATCAGTTGCTTGATTTCGGCGCGCCGACGCAATGCCTCTTTGTAATTAGGCTTGAAATCCAACGCCTCTGAAAAGTAAGTTTTGGCGGTTTCCCATTTTCGGTGCCCATAGGCTTCCACACCGTCTTCGTAGTTGCTCACGGCCGTCACGTGGTCCATGGTTACTTTCACGAGCAACATAAAGAGTATGATGCCCGCTAGCAAACCGAAGGTAAGCACATAGTCGCGGCGCGTAAACTTGCGTTGTTTCGGAATGGAGCGGTAGTGCCGCTCGGCCGACGCCGCAGGGCGGCGCGTGCGCAAAGGTGCAGGGGGCGGCATCGGCACGCCGTACACCCGTTGGCCCTGCACCCGGAACTCCTGTTGGCGGTGCGCTTCGGCCAGCCGCTGCTCTGCTTGCCGTAGTTGCTGATCGTAGGCGGCCCGCCGGGCCGGGTCATTCAAAATTCGATAGGCTACGGCCAAGGCCTTAAAGCGCTCCTCATATATAGGGTTACCGCCGTGCTTATCGGGGTGCAGCTGCACAGCTAACCTCTTGTAGGCCAGCTTGATATCAACAGGAGTAGCGGTAGACGATACTCCGAGCACATGGTAATGATTCTGAGTCAAGGGACGATGCTAGTCGGTAAAAGTACGGCAGAATTCAGACACGAAGCCGCCTTTCCCGTATGAATGTGCTATCTGAAAACTTGGTTTCAACCAGCGTTTCCAGGACTTGCTTTGGTAACATGATTTTCCGCAAATCTTCTCCTTCATATGAGCCTTTTCAACGACGAAGACGACTCAACTAAAACGCCACGTACCGAGAACATCATCGGTAACTTGAAAGGCTACCTCGACACTCGCATCGACTTGGTGCGCCTGGAAACCCAGGAAAAGGTGAAGTCGGCCTTTGTGGGTACCGTGCATGGCGTGTCGCTGGCAGCTATTGGCCTGCTATTTTTCATCTTCTTCAATCTGTTTGTGGCGTTAATGCTCAACGACGCGCTGGATAGCTCTTTTTGGGGCTTCGGCATCGTGGCCGCCTTTTATCTGGTCTTGCTCATCATATTTGTAGTGGGCGTAGACAAAAAGCTGTTCCAGGGCTTGGCTGATAAGCTGCTTAACAACACCATTTACAAATCCGACAAACGTCAAGCCTAATCCAACATGGCCGAGCCAACCAACCCCTTATTTGAGGACGAAAAAGAGTTTCTAGAGCGACAGAAGCTGGAATACGAGCGCGCACTTTTGGGCGAAGTCGATGGAATTAAAGAAGATATCAAAGTCAAGACCCAGCAAATTGGCAAGTATGCGGCCATTGGCGCAGGAGTAATAGGTGGCGTCTGGTTGCTATCGAAAGCTTTTGGCGGCCCCAAGAAGTACAAGCCCAAGCACGACCGGGAGCTAAGTGGCGGGTCTGGCAAACAGCGTTCAGCACGCGCCCTTCGTAAAGGCTCACAAGGGGGAATCAATTACGCAGTGAACGACGATTTGGGCGCCCGCACTGGCCATTACGCCGACCGTGGATTTCAGACGCCAGCTTC
The DNA here is from genome assembly GCF_964242765.1 of uncultured Hymenobacter sp. Taxonomy (NCBI): domain Bacteria; kingdom Pseudomonadati; phylum Bacteroidota; class Cytophagia; order Cytophagales; family Hymenobacteraceae; genus Hymenobacter; species uncultured Hymenobacter sp. Next base: position 35,008 of record NZ_CAXTBM010000029.1, on the reverse strand, counting down.
TGAACGCGCCCATATCGCCCCCGATGTGTATCATGCGCAGGCCGTTGAACCCGACGCTGATCCGTTCCGCCCTTTACCATCCGTATACCAAGGATACCAAGGCCGTTCGCAACAATACGATGAGTCCGATCATTCGGAAGGCAGTTCCTCTATTGTAGCCGATACTTTCCGGAGCTTTTTGCAGTCGGATACGGGCAAGGTGCTGATAGCACAGGCTACGGCAGTACTCATGGCCGTGGTGGCCAAAAAAGTGGGAGAGTATATGCCGATGTTCAAAAATCCCGACCTTGCATCTACTCCTCAGCAGGAGCCGGAAACCCGGGACATCGAATTTACCTTTCACGACGACGACGCGAATGCGCCTCACCAGCCTTTATGATAATCTAACTAAACGCCGTAAGCTCGGTCATAAGTCATTAGCAGTACTCCTCGACCCCGATAATTTGGATGAGGCCAGCTGCCAACAACTGGTAGAGCTAAGTGCGCAACACGTAGTTGATTACTTTTTTGTGGGTGGCAGCTTGGTGATGAGTTCTCATCAGGCTGCCCTCATTCATTTACTGAAAAGCCGCTCTCCCATACCCGTTCTGCTTTTCCCGAGCCATAGCCTACACCTCGATGCACAGGCCGATGGCATTTTGCTTTTGTCGTTGATTTCGGGCCGCAACCCCGAGTTCCTGATTGGTCAGCACGTTATTGCGGCGCCGGCCTTGCGCCAAAGCAACCTCCAGATTCTGCCCACAGGCTACATGCTCGTCGATACAGGACGCCAAACGACTGCGAGCTACATGAGCGGCACCACGCCTCTCCCCCACGACAAGCCTACTATTGCTGCTTGCACGGCTATGGCCGGCGAGCAACTTGGCTTGCGACTAATATACTTAGATGGCGGTAGTGGGGCTCTTTATCCCATTTCGCCGGCCATGATCCGAGCGGTGCGGCAGGCAGTGGAGTTGCCCCTTATTGTCGGGGGTGGCATCGACACGCTTGAAAAAGCGCGGGCCGCCCTTTCGGCAGGTGCCGACGTTGTTGTTATCGGCAATCAAATTGAAAAGACGCCAGAGTTTTTAGAAAAAGTATCGCAAGTCGTGCAGAGCTTCAACACCGTGAATGCAGCCTAGCCTTAACTCGGCGCTAACTGGGCCAACGAACAGTTTTGTTACCACTAACCAGTCACGACGACTTGTCCCCATCTTCCTTGCAACAAGCAAAAGCCCCGTGCTGCCAAGGCAACACGGGGCTTTTGCTTTTTCTAACGCTTACAACACAAACTAGAACTTGTGCTGAACTAGATTAGATGTTCATAGCTGATTCACGGCGGCGCATTTTGCCGGCCGGAATGCCGAACATCATCTTGAAGCGGCGGCAGAAGTAAGCGGTGTCTTTGTAGCCCACTTCCTTGCCGATGTCGCGGATGCTTTTCTTAGTGGTGCGCAGCAAGAATACGGCGCGCTCCATACGCTGATATTCAATATAATCCTGTGGGTTGATGCCCGTCAGCATTTTAAAGTACTGGCCCACATAGTCCTCGCTCACGTTGGCTACGTTGCTAAGCACTTTGTTTGATAGGTCGCCGCCAATGTTCTCCTTGATGTAGTTGAACAGGTCAATCAGGCGTGGGTCCTTGAAGTAGGTGCTATTGGTGGCCAACTGCTCTACAAACATCTTGTTCTTGAGGATGTAGCGCACGATTTCCACCACAATATTCTCGGTGTAAATCGTAATCAGCCGCTCCCGGCCTGGCAACTCCTGCAAGCTCTCTTCCACCACTTTAATGATGAGGTTGCCCAACTTGGAGTTGTTGGAAATCAAGAACGCCGGTACATCCAGCGAAGAAAAGAAGTTGACTGAGTCAAACACCTTCGCCTCGAAGCTCACGAACGAGTGGCTTTCCTCGGCATCACCAATCAGGTCCAGATCGGTGTTGGAGTGGAAAAACTTGTCCTTGTTGCTGATCATGTCATCGTTGGTAATGATTTTACCAGACGAATCGCCATAGTTTACTTTGGTAGCGCGACCACCAGGGATGAATAGCATTTCGCCTTCCTCTACCACTTGCTCCTCTTCACCAAAGGTGATACGTCCCTTGTGCAACAAAATTAGATTGTTGCCGACGTCATAGTTGTTGCGCACAGTAAAAGGTTGTTGCAACACCAAGTTCTTCGCTTTGATGTAGCGTACACCTAGCGATTCAATCACTTTATTATAATCTTCCATCTTTTGTGGGTGGTTGTGGTCTGTGATTATCCTAGTACACGAGTCAGCCGGGCTAATGTAATGCAAAATAAGATATAAAAATTCACAAAAACGAAAACCCAGCTAAATTATAGCTGGGTTTTGTGCAACAAATCTCATTTTTAAACTACGTGCGGTTATTTTAATATTTCCCGCGAGATTACAATTTTCTGAATTTCAGATGTTCCTTCGTAAATCTGAGTGATTTTGGCGTCACGCATCATGCGCTCCACATGGTACTCTTTCACAAAACCGTAGCCTCCATGCACCTGTACGGCCTCTACGGCTGTATCCATGGCTACCTTCGACGCGAAAAGCTTGGCCATAGCCCCAGATTTAGCGTAGTCTTGGTGCGTATCCTTGTCATAGGCCGCCTGTAAACACAGCAGACGAGCGGCATCAATGTTGGTCGCCATGTCGGCCAGCTTAAACTGGATAGCTTGGTGCTGTGAAATAGGTACGCCAAAAGCCTTTCGCTCTTTGGCATACTTCACCGACAACTCATACGCTCCCGAAGCAATGCCTAACGCTTGCGCTGCAATACCGATACGGCCACCAGCCAGCACTTGCATAGCGAACTTGAACCCGAAACCGTCCGCGCCCATCCGGTTTTCTTTCGGCACTTTCACGTCTGTAAATAGCAGTGAACAAGTGTCGGAGCCCCGAATGCCAAGTTTATTTTCCTTCGGGCCGGTCAGGAAGCCTTCCATTCCCTTCTCTACAATGAGAACGTTGATACCCCGGTGCTTCAGCTCTGGATTGGTTTGCGCAATCACCAAATACACCGAAGCCGTTGTGCCATTGGTAATCCAGTTCTTGGTGCCGTTCAGCAAATAGTAGTCGCCTTTGTCTTCGGCGGTAGTGCTCTGGCTGGTCGCATCAGAACCAGCTTCGGGCTCGGATAAAGCAAATGCTCCGATGATTTCGCCGCTACACAGGCGCGGCAGATACTTTTGCTTTTGTTCTTCGGTACCATACTTCTCTAAGCCCCAGCACACCAGCGAATTGTTTACCGACATGATGACGGAGCACGAAGCATCTACTTTCGAAATCTCCTCCATAGCCAGCACGTAGCTCATCGTGTCCATACCACCGCCCCCGTACTCAGGGCTAACCATCATTCCCATAAAGCCCAGCTCGCCCATCTTTTTGATTTGCTCAGCTGGGAATTTCTGGTGCTCGTCACGCTCGATAACGCCGCCCCAAAGTTCAGACTGCGCAAAGTCGCGGGCGGCGGCTTGTACGGCTAGTTGCTCTTCGGTGAGCTGAAAAATAGAAGATTGGGTGGTAGTCAGCATGGGATGGGGATAGCCGAAAGGCCTGAAATGAGAGAAAACCGTGAGAGATTTGTCACGAATTTACGCTGCATACAGCATAAGTTATTGTCAACTGTACTTTTTTTCTCGTTCTACGATAGAGCCTTTGTGAAAGGACCTTGTATTAGCTCACAGAAACCAACTTGCCTGCGATTAGAGTATTTGCTATGGGTTGAAACCCACATTGCCATGAGATAGTGCCTTTCAATTCATGTTAGATCCTAACTCTACTAACCAGAAAGCATTTTAAAGGCTTTGCGTCCCAATAGCACGAAAAAGCCGCTGCCTCCTAGTAGGAAGCAGCGGCTTTTTTCAATCGTAAGGCTATTTGAAGCAGCTAAGCTTAGCGTGTTAGCTTGTGTTAGCGACGGTCGCGGCCACTCATGAAAATGGTGACGTAGTACAGTAAAGTAGCTAAGGAACTGATAGCAGCAACTACGTACGTCATAGCAGCCCACCGAAGGGCATCTTTAGCCATCGTGTGCTCCTGAGGCGTTACGATACCGCGCTTGTCGATCCAGGCCAACGCGCGGTTGGAAGCATCGAACTCGACGGGCAGCGTAACGAAGGCGAAAATTGTGGTGAGAGCAAATAGCACGATGCCTACTCCTAAAGGAATCAGCGTGCTTTTAATCATGAGCACGCCCGCTAGCAGAATGAACGGCATAAACCGCGACACCCCACTCAAAGCAGGCACCATGGCCGACCGGAATTGCAAAGCCGCGTAAGCAGTAGCGTGCTGCACAGCGTGGCCACATTCGTGAGCCGCTATGGCAGCCGCCGAAGCACTCCGCGCCGCATATACTTCCTCACTTAGGTTCACAGTTTTGTCATCCGGGTTGTAATGGTCAGTGAGGCGACCTTCGGTGCTGATAATCCGCACATCGGTGATACCATGATCCGCTAGCATCAACTCGGCAATTTGCTTGCCCGAAAGGTTGGACTGCAAACCAATTTGAGAGTACTTGGTCATTTTGCTGCGCAAACGCCATTGAATGAACCAACTAGCCAGCATCGCCAGAATGACGATAAAGTAAATGGGACCTGAATTGTAATACATGGAGGTTTCTAGTTTTGGTTTCTGGTCGCTAGCTGCTCTTCTGGTATTGCTGAACTGTAGCTCAACAATTAGCAACCAGGAACGAACAGCTAGGAACCCTTTAAAATACGCTCGACTATGCGCGTCGTACTGTAGCCGGCCACGAGTGGTACGGTCAGCACTTGCCCACCGTTTTGTAACACTAATTCGTGGCCTACAATTCCGCTGATTGCATAGTCGTCGCCTTTCACTAAAATGTCGGGCAGCGTTTCTTCAATCAGCGCCAGTGGCGTCGGCTCGTCGAAGAGTACCACGGCATCAACAAACAAAAGAGAGGCCAATATGCGGGTTCGTGACACTTCGTCTTGAAGTGGACGGCCGGGTTTTATACAGCTTACCGAAGCATCAGTATTTATGCCAACTACCAGCGCGTCGCCAAGGTGGCGGGCCTTTTCCAAATAGTCTACATGCCCTAAGTGCAGCAAGTCGAAGCACCCGTTGGTGAATACCACTTTACGACCTTCGGCCTTCCAGGTGGCTACTGCTGCCGCCAGCGCCGAGCGGGTCATGATTTTGTCTTTACTCCACTGCATCAGCCGGAACAGGAACGGCCATCGAACTTAGTCCTACGCGGCCGGTACTTGCCATCGTGACCAAGAAACTAATAGCCCCCATGAGCACTACTAATAGGGTTTGGGCACCGTGCACAACCAAGGCGTAGGCAATACCACCTTCCCGGCTGATACCATAAACGAGCAGCGTGCTTTGCACCAGTAAGTGAAACACGCCGATACCACCCTGCACTGGGGCGGCCATGCCGAAGGCCCCAAAGGTAAGCACGGCCAACCCAGCACGCATGTCAAGATTATACGTTTCAGGGAAGGCAAAAAATGCCAAGTAATCCATGAGGTAATAAACCAACCACGTGAAGAACGTATGCAGCAGAAAAACGCCTTTGTTTTCGAGCTTCACAATACTAAATACACCAGCCAACAAGCCTTGAACAAAGTTAACCAACTTGTTGAAGACTGCATTTTGACGCAACTGCGCCATGTTACGCCACAGCAAGTAGCCAGCCAGCAACAACGCCGCCAGGGCTACAAAACCAGCAGCCACCAAGGCGTTGCGGTTTCGAGCCAGGGCGTCGGCTTTGCCTTGCAGCAAATACTCATCGGCGAAATTCCAGAAAGTCTTGAAGTCAAGCAGCAACACGGTACTAAGCAGCGCAAGCAGCACCAGCACGTCAATGATTCGCTCGGTGATTACAGTGCCTAATGACACCTGCACCGGAATCTTGCTGGTGCGCTGTAGCAGTGTGCAGCGCACTACTTCGCCCACTCGGCCCGGCAGTACCATATTAGCCAAATATCCTACCATCATGGCATGATACACACTCCAATAAAGCGGCTTTTCTCCGGTTACGGTGGGGTCGAGTTGCATTTTCCAGCGGTAGGCCCGGCTGAAGTATCCTAAAGCTGAAAGCACCATCGTGACTGTTAGCCACCAATAGTTGGCGCCCCGCACGTACTGTCCGATTCGAGCTAGGTCTTGGCCGCGTACAGCATACCACATCAACAACCCCGATACTGCCAGTAGCAGGGAGTACTTCAAGAAATTCAGAAGTTGCTTCACAAACGATGGACGTCAGTTGTCAATTGACAGTTGGAGTACAATTTTTTCCTGCAAGTATGCAATATACAACCAACAATTGAAAGAAACCATGAATTTTAAACTAAACCAGACGATTGTGCTGATCAGGGAACACGAGAGTAGGCTGGTGTGCGCGTGCCTCAGCAAAGTCGATGAGTGCGTAGGAAAAGATGATAACAATGTCGCCAACGGCTACTCGCCGGGCCGCCGGGCCATTCAAGCAAACCATGCCTGAACCCCGCTCCCCACGAATGGTATAGGTTTCAAACCGTTCTCCGTTGTTCACATTTACGACCGTCACTTTCTCGTTTTCCACCATGTTGGCCGCGTCAAGCAGATCCTCGTCGATGGTGATGCTGCCAACGTAATGCAGTTCTGCCTGCGTGACTTTGGCGCGGTGTATTTTAGACTTTAGAACCTCGATATGCATTTAAGTGAAGCGGGGTGAAACAAGACCACAAAGATACGAAGAGCGCCTTCGTTGAGCGTACCCAAGCAACCAGAAGCTAAATAGCAGTGAAGGTGAGGCAGCATCCGACGCGAATAATGCAGATACACGCCAACTCGCGCCCTTACTTGGTTACTCAGTCAGTTTGTCACCCGACGAAACTACCATATTGTCAATCAGGCGCACATCCCCCAGAAAGGCCGCCAGACACAACGCTACCAATTGTCCTGGATGCCACTTAGCCAACGGCTGCAAGGTATGCGCATCAACTACCTCGAAATACTCTAGCCGAAACAATGGCTCGACTTGGATGTAGGCAGTTGCCGCTTCTTGTACCGCGGCGGGTGATGCTTGCCCTTTTTGCACCAGCTCAGCGGCTAACTCCAAGGCTTGATGTAGGCGGGGCGCCACAGCACGCGCTTCTGTGGAGAGCCGACGGTTCCGGGACGACATAGCTAAACCGTCGGCTTCGCGTACTGTGGGAAACGACACGAGCTCGATATCAAACGACAAATCGGCTATGAGTTGGCGTATAATAGTTACTTGTTGCCAGTCTTTCTGGCCGAAATACGCTTGATGCGGCCGGCTTAGGTGAAATAATTTACCAACTATTGTCGCCACTCCGTTGAAATGACCGGGCCGGTGGGCTCCTTCCATTACCCGTTCCAGCGCCCCAAAATCGAAGCGAAGCACGGCTGGCTGCGGATACATTTCCTCTACCGAAGGCAGGAAAAGCGCGGTGCAACCAGCCGGCGCAAGCAGCGCAGTATCTGCCTCGGGCAACCGAGGATAGAGGCGAAAATCTTCGGCGTTGTTGAACTGCGTAGGATTCACAAAGATGCTCACTATCACTGTCTCACAAGCGGCGGCAGCGGCCCGTACCAGTTGTAGGTGGCCTTCATGTAAGGCGCCCATTGTAGGCACCAAGGCAATGCGCTTGCCTGCTTGGCGGCAACTTTCGGCATGTGCTTGCAACGAAGCGGCCGTATGCAGTATCTCCATAGGGGTATTGAGCCTGCTTGAAGGGGTTCCAAGCGAGTTTGGTTGAATTTTCGCCCAAATTTGTTTAATTTTGTGCACCCCAACGCATTGCCTTTTCCTAACCCCCCTTTTCCGACCACTATGTCCTCCTCTAAGTTGAGAATCCTCTACGCGGCTACGGAAATTGATCCGTTCTTGCAAACCACCAAAGTAGCGGAGTTTTTGCGGCGATTACCGCAGGGCATGCAGGAAATGGGAATGGAAATTCGAATTTTCGTTCCTCGCTTCGGTATCATCAACGAACGTAAGAACCGCCTGCATGAGGTAGTTCGCTTGTCTGGTATCAACATTGCCGTTGGCGAAGACGAAAAGCCCCTCATCATCAAAGTGGCATCCATTCCCAATGCCAAGTTGCAAGTGTACTTCATCGACAATGAAGACTACTTCCACCGCAAGTCGGTGCTTGTCGACAAGAACGATAAGTTTCATGCCGACAACGACGAGCGCGCCATCTTCTTCTGCAAGGGCGTCCTCGAAACCGTAAAGAAATTAGGCTGGGCTCCCGATATCGTACACTGCAACGACTGGATGACGGGCCTGATTCCGATGTATTTGAAAACGACCTATAAGAAGGATCCGATTTTCAAGGATGCAAAATCGGTGTTCACTATCTACAACAACTAGTTTGACTTCAAATTCCAGGGCGACATCATCGAGAAGGCCAAAATGCTGGATATCGACGACGACATGCTCGCTTGCTTGAAGACGGCCGACTTCGGCGGTTTCATTAAAGTAGGTATGGAGTATGCCGACGCGGTGATGAAATCGGATGAAGATTTCAGTGACAACCTCAACGTGCTGTTCACGGAATACTCGCGCAGCAAGCAACTCGGGCAGGTAGGTGCCGACGAAAACCTACTGACTTCTTACTACGCGCTCTATAATGAATTGGCCAATTAGCGCCCGTCGACTTGCTTCGGCTTCTCTGTTTTCTGCTACACTACTCTTCGCGGCTACCGGCTGCGAAGATACTAGTGATCCTAGTGACCTAGGCGTGGACTTGCCCGGCACCGGTAGCCCTAGCACCGAATACCAGGACTTTCCGGTCACGGCGTCCACCGTGTTGCAAGACTCCGTGGAAACGCTTAAAACTAATTCCTACTTGATAGGACGGGTGCGTGATAATGCCTTGGGTACTACCACCGCCAATGGCTACTTCAATCTGAAGCTCAGCATACCACCGCTACCGGGCGACACGATTCCGTCTGGGGTAGCGGGTACCGCGCCCAACCCACAACTGGACTCAGTGGTATTGGTTATGCCTTTCGAGTCAGTATATGGATCGGCAACTAGTCCTCTGCGAGTTAGTGTTTATCCGTTGGTGAATTCACTTGATGACCAAGGAGTTTATAATTCCAGTTCTTCCGAAACAGTGGACTTGGCAAATCCGCTTGGCACTGGATTGAGTGCTCGGCTTAACGGCTCGCGGAAGTTCAACCAGCGCAACGACGCTACCAGCACTACGGATACCTCTACGTTCAAAGTAACGGTACCTGATAAAACCGTCCGCCTAAAGCTAAATAGTACAGGTTCGTCAACAGCGGCGACAGTGTTCAACCGTTTGGCTAACCAAAGCACTGCCAATCAGGCTAACTTAAACGCTATTTGGAAGGGCCTAGCAATACAGCCCGCTAGCGACTTTACCAACGCCGTTGTAGGCTTTCCAACTACCAACGCGTCCGCTAGTTCTGTCTCGCGCATCGTGTTTTACTATCGCTACACGAATAAGAAGGCAAGTGGTACTTTAAAGGGGTCTTATGGTATTCCATTCGGCAACCGTACCGCTTATGGGTCTACGGTAAATGCGCCGCGCTTCTTCACGGAGATTAAGACGGACTTACTAGCCCCCTTCAACCGCTTGCAAGGCGCTGGTGGTGGTGCTGTGTCAATACCAGCCGGTGAATCTGGAGATGTGGTGTACACGCAGCTAGGCAACGGTATCGGGACCAAGCTCGAAATACCGGGCCTGAAAATGTTGAAGGATCAAGCGAAAGCGCAGGGAGGCAATAATCCTGCTATTGCTATCAACCGAGCCGAGTTGTTGATTCCTGTTCAACCATACACGAATCTACTATTTGCTTCTCCTAGCGCCACTTACCTTTATGAGGTGAACGAGTTCAACCAGCCACTAAAGCGGGTTTTACTGAACAGCCAAGTGGAAAGACTCGTGTTGAGTGATGCCGTGAGTCAGCTATCTCCTCCCATAATGCAAATCGCGGATGGCTTTACTGGCAGCAACAATGACATCCCCACCGGCTACTATCAGCAAGCTGCGCGGGCGTCGCTTTTTAGCGTGTCCGACGTTAACCGCTCTTATAGCATGGTGCTGACGAGCTACGTGCAGTCTTACGTTTATGATAAGTTAAGTGGCGTGGCTCCGGCGGCGTTTATTCTTTCACCCAAGCGCCAACAATCGGGAGCTTTGGGATTAGAGCGGGCAGTGCTTGATGGGAAAAACATCAAGCTGCGTGTATACTACTCAAAGTTGCTCTAGATTTGCACTTAATTAATTTTCGCGTCGAAAGCCGCGGCGCGGCATTCGCCTGAGCCGCGGCTTATCGATTTTTCACCAACTCCTTTTTCGCTGTCCCCTCTATCATGTGCGGAATTGTTGCTTACATCGGTTACCGGGAAGCTTGTCCCATTATTATTAAAGGTCTTCACCGGCTTGAATATCGGGGCTACGACTCCGCGGGCGTAGCACTACTCAATGGGGACTTAAATGTCTATAAGAAAAAAGGCAAGGTTGCAGAGCTTGAAGCCTTCATCAAGGAGAAAGACACTCATGCTAATGTAGGCATGGGGCATACCCGGTGGGCTACGCATGGCGAGCCAAACGACACCAATGCTCACCCGCACTACTCAACTTCCGAGCGAATTGCCATCATTCACAACGGCATTATAGAAAACTACGCGGCCCTAAAGCAGCATTTGCAGCACCAGGGTCACGTATTTCAGTCCGATACAGATACGGAAGTATTCGTCAATCTTATCGAGGAGATTCAAAAGCAAAACCACTGCACGCTGGAAGAAGCCGTTCGCTTAGCTCTGCACGAAGTGGTGGGGGCTTATGCCATTGTGGTGCTCAGCCGCGACGAGCCCGATCAACTGATTGCAGCACGCAAAGGCTCACCGATGGTAATTGGCGTTGGCAAAGGAGAGTTTTTTATTGCCTCCGACGCAACTCCCATCATCGAATACACCAATGAGGTGGTGTATGTAAACGACTATGAGATAGCCGTTATTCGCGACGGGAAGCTTGATATTCGTAGCAAAGAGGATGTACATCAGACGCCTTACATCCAGAAATTGGAGATGGAACTCGATAGCATCGAGAAAGGCGGCTATGAGCACTTCATGCTTAAAGAAATTTTCGAGCAGCCCCGCTCTATCCTTGATTCTATGCGAGGAAGACTGGAATTGGTATCCGGCCATCTAAATATGGGTGGTATCCGGGCGTATGAGCGCAAGTTCATGAACGCCGACCGGATCATTATAGTGGCTTGTGGTACTTCGTGGCACGCGGGGTTGGTAGCAGAGTACCTGCTGGAAGACTTGGCTCGCATTCCAGTGGAAGTGGAGTACGCCTCGGAGTTCCGCTACCGCAATCCAGTTATCACGGAGCGTGACATTGTAATTGCTATTTCGCAAAGCGGAGAGACAGCCGATACGCTGGCTGCTATTGAACTCGCCAAAAGCAAAGGCGCCACTATATTCGGCATTTGCAACGTAGTGGGCAGCAGTATCGCGCGCGCCACTGATGCGGGTGCCTATACGCACGCCGGTCCCGAAATTGGCGTAGCTAGCACCAAAGCCTTTACCGCCCAAGTAACCGTCTTGACCATATTGGCCATGATTGTAGGACACAAGCGCGGTACGCTCTCCGACACGCGCCTGCGGGAATTGATGGTCGAGCTTGGCAGCATTCCAGCGAAGGTGGAGAAAGCGCTCTTGCTAAACGACGAGATAGAAATAATAGCCGAAACCTTCAAGGACGTTCCTAATTTCCTCTATTTAGGTCGGGGCTATAACTTCCCAGTGGCCTTGGAGGGCGCATTGAAGCTCAAAGAAATTAGTTACATCCACGCGGAGGGTTATCCGGCCGCTGAAATGAAGCACGGACCGATTGCGCTGATTGATGAGAACATGCCGGTGGTGGTTATTGCAACCAAAGACAGCTCCTATGAGAAAGTAGTGAGCAACATCCAGGAAGTGAAAGCCCGCAAAGGCCGCATTATTGCGGTAGTGACAGAAGGCGACGACGTGATTCCGCAAATGGCTGAATTCGTTATTGAGGTACCAGCCACTTCCGAAGTGCTCGTGCCGTTGGTTTCGGTGGTGCCGCTTCAGCTGCTTTCTTACCATATAGCCGTCTTACGCGGCTGCAACGTAGACCAACCCCGCAACTTGGCAAAGTCGGTAACGGTGGAGTAATAACTGACCCTGTTGGCTAGAAAAAGAAGCGTCATGTTGCCATGACGCTTCTTTTTTGCCCGTTCTATATTCACTCTCACCCTACCTCATGAAGCTAGAACACCTACTGCATTCAGCGGGCTGTTTCGCGAATGGATGGTCTTGCTATATTGGTACGCACACCTTTCTGCAAATGGCTTTCCACAAACCAATGAGGCAAGTAAGCGCGGTACTAGAGCCGCTAGATAACAGTGCTTTCAAAATAACGCTCTATAAGTAGCGAATGCCAACTTCTGCTGTTCACCGTTTGTAGCCCTATGCTTAGTTTTCGTATCCTCTCGTTTGCTGCAATGCTACGGGTAGGGCTCTACGTCTTTCTTCACTTTTCCATGGGCATTGCGGTCAGTGGCAGCGGCTTAATTGGTAAGCGCGGTGGTGATACTGCCTCCTATTTCGACTCCATTGAGCACCTATTACTTGACGGCCATTATACTTACTCGCTGAGCCACCTGTCAGCTTATGCTGGCAGAATGCCAGGGTACGGCGTGGTGTATGGTTTTCTCCGGCTCTGGCTCCCACAAAATGCAGCATGTGATGGGATAGTTCTTCTGCAAATGGTACTGGCTATTGTTAGTCTTTATTACTTAGGAAACTTAGCATACATAGTTACCAAACGCCAACTGGTTGCTTACGCAGTGGTGTTTATAAGTGCTGTTAGCCCTTACGTAGCCCAAGCCGACCTCTATTTGCTCACGGAAAGCTTTGCTGCTAGTGCTCTGCTTATCGGCAGCTATTATTTCTTGCGAGGCATAAGCGCAACCAGCCAACGGCACTTATTGATAGCAGGTGCTTGGCTAACATGGGTTGTTTTTTTACGGCCTTATATGGCCCCTCTACTGGTAGTATTGCCAGCTATCTATCTGTATCAGCATGCCAGCCAAGACCGGAACCTTAGCAAAAGAATCTGGCTTGGAGGACTCCTGTTCCTGGTGCCTTTTGTAGTGGTTGATGGTGCTTGGACGATTCGCAACTGGGTGGTTTGTCAACAGTTTATTCCCTTGCAAGCTCCTTATGCTGGCGTGGAGGTATCCCCGGTGTATCTGGAATCTAGACGGTTTGCAGCGGCTTTAGGAGAGGACCCTGTGCAATGGAACACCTCCTCTATCATGGCTTGGCTAACGCTGCCCCAACCACCAGCGCAAGCTGCCCCAAAACACTGGCAACTCACTCGCAGCGCAACCTACGATTCGCTTGTATGGGTGCGCCAACGCATACAGGCAGCTAAAGCGGAAGAGCTATTACCGGAAGAGCAGCAGCCTAATACCAAGCAAGCGGTGGCTGCCTTGCGCCGTTTTCATGATGCCTGGGTGCGCGAACGACCGTTCGCGTATTACGTTGTAGCGCCGTTGCGGCTGACCTACCATTTGGCTTTAACTGGCGGCGGCACTTCTATATTCGCTTGGCCTTTCGATGAGCTAGCCCTTTGGCAGCGTGGTATTCGTTTGCTCTTCACGTTTTCTCACTGGCTCCTTATCGGAGCGAGCTTGCTTAGCTACCTTTCTTGGCCCCGCAAACTTTCCAGTGGTTGGCTGGTAGTGCGCTTACCACCTATTTATTTGGTTGTGCTTTTCGTGTTAGGGCTACGCTATGTTGAATCCCGATACTTTATTGTCGTGTACCCTTTGGCGTTGTTGAGCGGACTGGCATGGCTTGTACAGGTTAAAGACAGCCTAGCGTTCCGGTTTCGTTTCAGAAGCAAAGTGCATACTGACGACCAATCTCACCCCGCGAATTGATTTCCGCGCAAATACATTGACTTAAGTAGTCCACAAGCTCTGTAGCGCTCTTCGTGGGTATCCTGCCACAGGGCTTCGAGCGTCTCATAGACTCGTGCAATTCCTATCTGATTGGCCCATTCGAAAGGTCCGCACGAATACGCATGCTCCGGTTTCATACTTGCCGCCAAATCCTGTACGGAGACTGCGCCTTCTTGTAGCGCGTAGCACGCCTCGTTGATAAGCCCGCAAACCAGGCGGGGCGTTACCAAGCCAACACGGTCCTGCACCACATAATACGCCGTGCCAAGCTGAGCGCAGATACTAGCTAGCAACGCAGCGTCTTCCGAGCGGTAGAGACTGGTTTCCAACCTCGTTCTTTCCAGCAGAGTAGGAAAAGCACAGATACCAAACACCGGACCTAAGGGAGCTTCTTCATTGTGGAAAAGCGCCGCCAGCGAAGTGCGGGAAGTATCGTAGAACAGCGGTTGGCGGGGAAGTTCATAATGTAGTTCGGGCCAAGAACGCAAGTCGAAGCCTACATCGGCGGCGCTGAGGCGGGTGCGCAAGTCGGGAGCAGTGGCAGCGCAGAAGTCGTAGGTATGGCTGGTTCCGAATTTCCGGCGCAGCTCCGCTTCTATGTGGGTGCCTTCCACGATAAGTAAGTGCATAATTTTCCTCTTACTTTAGCTTGAAGTCAAATGTATCATTCATCCTTTTCACGCTAATTGCATGCCCAACACTGTTGTTTATTCCAACCAGGCTCCTGCTCCTATCGGGCCCTACAGCCAAGCGGTGCAAGCAGGCAACACCGTATACGTTTCCGGCCAGATTGCGCTTGATGCCCAAACCGGGCAATTAGTCGGCAATGGGGACGTGGTGGAAGAAACCCACCAAGTAATGCGCAATCTACAAGCAGTACTTGAAGCCGCTGGCCTTACTTTGCGCGATGTGGTAAAGTGCAGCATTTTCGTGAAAGACCTCGGCAACTTCACCCTTATCAACGAAATATACGGCAGTTATTTCACCACCGACTACGCGCCGGCACGCGAAACGGTGGAGGTCAGCCGTTTGCCTAAGGATGTGCAGGTGGAAATTTCTTGCGTAGCCGTAAAACAATAAAAGTGACTTTGGGAGCCAGCGAGTTTGCACGCAGACCACACGGAAGCATCGAACTCGCTGGCTCATTATTTACTTATCCCACGAACACGAAGTAGCTAAACCACCTTTTCTATCTGCTTGTATGAAAGAACTTGGACTTGGACTGTTGATTTTCGGGCTTGTATCGTTGGTACTGCCTTTTTTGGGAATGAAATCCATGCTCTTGACTTGGATTGACCAGTGGGGCACCACCGTTGCTTGGCTGATTCGTGGCGGTATCACGCTCTTGGGGCTGCTATTGTGGCTGAGCTTTCGTAACCGCGACTAAATGCGTCCTTCCTCTTCGCGTAAGGCAGTTAAGCTACTAACCAAGCCCGCCTTTTTTCCGCCTGAAAACCTACTAGACCGGGCTTTACCCGCTAGCTTGGTTGGACAGCAGGAATTCGAGCAGTACCGGTTCAGTTACTTCGACTTCACCCGCGCCGATATATCCGGACGGCGCTTCACGGAGTGCCTATTCGAGAACTGCAATTTTGCCGGCACTAGCCTCAGTCATGTAGCGCTGCAAAACGTGGCATTCGACGGTTGCAAGCTTCTAGGTTTGCCCTTTCACGCGTGCCGCGACTTGCTTTTTGGCGTCCATTTCAACCAGTGCCAGCTCGATTACGCTTCCTTCCAAGGCAAAGTCATGCCGAATACTCGCTTTGTAAACTGTTCTTTGCGCGCAGCGGATTTCACTCAAACCGATTTAAGCAACGCGGTTTTTCAGGAGTGTGGCTTGTTGGATGCGGTGTTCAGTGCCACCAAGCTTAATGGTGCTGATTTCGTTACGGCCCGTGACGTACGGCTGGATCCGGAGTTAAATCAACTACGGCAGGCTCGGTTCGCGCTTCACAGCTTGCCCGGCCTACTCTTCAAGTACGAGTTAGTGATACAATGAGTGGCGAAGGAACGTTGGTTACTCGTCTTTGCTGGATTGGATTTCTGGCTAGGTGGTCTTCTGCGTACACGCGTAGTATCTCGTACCTTTGCGGCGCGTTTCTCCATCCCGGTGACGCGGCGAACTGACTGAATTATGGAAAGAGAAGTACGGGTGCGTTTTGCACCTAGCCCTACGGGGCCGCTACATATTGGCGGCGTGCGCACCGCGCTGTATAACTACCTGCTGGCCCGCAAGCTAGGGGGCAAAATGCTGCTTCGCATCGAGGACACCGACCAAAACCGCTTTGTGCCCGGCGCCGAGCAGTACATCATGGACGCCTTGCGCTGGTGCGGCATTATCATCGACGAAGGCATTGAGGAAGGTGGTCCCCACGCCCCCTACCGGCAGAGCGAGCGGAAACCCATGTACCGCCAGTATGCGCAGCAGCTCATCGACAGCGGCCACGCCTACTACGCGTTTGACACGCCCGAGGAACTAGACGCCATGCGCGCCCGCCTCACGGCTGCGAAGGTGCCCAACCCGCAGTACAACAGCATTACACGCGCCCAGATGCGCAACTCGCTGACGCTACCCGAGGACGAGGTGAAGCAAATGCTGGATAGCGGCGCCGCCTACGTCATCCGCCTGAAAGTGCCGCGCAAAGAAGAAATCCGCTTCAACGACCTGATTCGGGGTTGGGTGGTGGTGCATTCGTCGGCCGTAGATGATAAGGTGCTGATGAAGTCGGACGGTATGCCGACCTACCATCTGGCCAACATCGTGGACGACCATCTGATGGAGATTACCCACGTTATCCGGGGCGAAGAGTGGTTGCCCTCGGCGCCGCTGCACGTGTTGCTGTACCGCTATTTGGGCTGGGAAGCTACCATGCCGCAGTTCGCCCACTTGCCCCTGCTGCTCAAGCCCGACGGCACTGGCAAGCTCAGCAAGCGCGACGGCGACAAGCTCGGCTTCCCGGTATTCCCGCTGGAATGGCACGGCGTTGATGCCGAAACCGGCCAGCCCACCGTGAGCAGCGGCTACCGCGAAAGTGGTTACCTGCCCGAGGCTTTTATCAACTTCTTGGCTTTCTTGGGCTGGAACCCGGGCACGCAACAAGAATTGTTCACCATGGACGAGCTGATCGAGCATTTCACGATTGAGCGAGTAAGTAAGTCGCCTGCCCGCTTCGACCAAAACAAGGTGCGCTGGTACAACGAGCAATATTTGCGCGCCAAGCCCAACGCCGAGCTAGCGCACTACCTGCTGGAGTCCTTGCAAGCGCAAGGCATCCGCTGTGCTCCCGACAAAGCCGAGCAGATTGCTGCCTTAGTGAAAGAGCGCGCCACTTTCCCCGCCGACCTAGCCCGCGAGGCGCAGTTGTTCTTCCAGCGCCCAACATCTTACGACGAGCAGATCATCAGCAAAAAATGGAACGCGCAAGTGGCCGGTGCCTTGGCCGCATATGCTCAGGAACTACCCGCTGCCTCCGATACCTCGCCCGACGGCCTGAAGGCCCTGCTTACGCAGGTAGTGGAAAGCCAAGGCATGAAGCTGGGCCAAGTGCTGCAAGTGTTGCGCGTCGCAGTAACTGGCACCACTGCTGGCCCCGATTTGATGGCTCTGATGAGCATTTTGGGAGCCCAGGAAACCGCTGAACGCATTGATACCGCCGTAAGCCAAGTGGCAGTTAGGTAGTTAGTTAAATACCCACAACACCAGGGGTAACTATATTTTAGTAAAGCAAAAGCGCCCGGCAGTACTACCGGGCGCTTTTGCTTTACTAAAGGCGGTGATTTAACTCTTACTGCCGGTGTTGCCTCTGTGCCTATCCCTTGTTTCAATTGAACACTTGGCTCAAACCATATAGGGCACACCATCCAAGAGTAAGGCCGCGGCGCATTTCGCTGTCTGTTTACTGCTTCAACCCAGACCGGAGCCTGATGGCTTCAATCAACTTAATACTGCCCACGCGGGTCCAGGCCAAACCTATTGCGCGGCTACTCTAGGAGCCACTGTTGGTAGTTGAATCAATTTCACGTATCCGCCACGGGCATCGCGCCGTACTGCTTGATATAGAACGGCCTCGCGTTGGAAGCAAGGTTGTTTGGGAAACGTAACCACGCAGAATATCATGGCGAAGAAACCCGTAAATAAGAAGAGCAAGAACGACCCCGAAAAGAAAGCCCGTGTGCACAAGGACCTCGAAGGGTTTGAAATTAAAATAAATCCGCTGGGAGAAATCACCTCCAACTATTCTATCGAGGACATCAACACGTTTCTGAACCGCCACGTGCGCGACAAGAAACTGGTGAACCGCGACGGACAGTTTGGGGAAAAGGAGGACGAAGAATTTCCGCTCGAAGAAGGCGTCCAGGAGCCTGAAGAGTCCGACGAAGATTTTATGCGCCGTACCAGCCGCGAAACCAAGAAAAAAGGTTCTAAGAACGACCCTGATGCTGCCGCCGAAGCTGCTGATACCCGCGCCGAACTACCCGATGAAGGCTAAGCTAGCGCTGCCCCGCGCGGGGTGCGTGATACATCAGAGTAGCTAGTAAAGCAGCTCTGCTTTCGCATTCTCTTTTTCCTGTACTCGATAAGCCCTTGCACTACTGCATAACCAAGGGCTTATTGCATTTTCAGGCGTGGCCTAGTGAGTTGCTTATGCCTTCTTTACAAGCAGTATGAGGAAGGCGTATCTTGAAATGAAGTGCTTTTGCTATACTTGAAGCGGCGTTTCACCTTAACTCCTTTCGCGCATGCAGTCCCACGATGTCGATTACAAGATTCTTGGCAATGATATACAGGTACTGGAAGTCGAGCTGGACCCAAACGAGACCGTAATTGCCGAGGCCGGCGCTATGGTGTACATGGACGAGGCTATTGCTTTTGAAACCAAGATGGGGGATGGCTCGGAGCCCGATCAGGGGCTGATGAGCAAGCTATTTTCGGCGGGCACGCGCCTCATTACGGGCGAGTCGTTGTTTATGACGCACTTCACGCACCGCGGAAGTTATGGCAAAAGCCGGGTAGCTTTTTCGGCGCCGTATCCTGGCACTATCATCCCGTTAGAGCTACGCACCTTGCCGCAAGGCCTGATTGTGCAGAAGGATGGCTTTCTGGCTGCGGCGCGGGGCACCAAGATCAATATCCACTTCAACCAGAAATTGGGAGCGGGTTTCTTTGGGGGCGAAGGCTTTATCCTGCAAAAGCTCACTGGCGACGGCAGAGCCTTTATTCATGCTGGTGGCACCGTCATCGAGAAGCAGCTCAACAATGAGTTACTCCGGGTGGATACCGGCTGCGTAGTAGCTTTCGAGCCGGGCATCGACTTTAACATTGTCCGGGCTGGAGGCCTCAAATCCATGATTTTCGGGGGCGAAGGGTTGTTGCTGGCCACCCTGCGGGGCACCGGCCGCGTGTGGCTACAGTCGATGCCCGTCAAGAAGCTGATTCAGGCACTAGCGCCGGCTGGGGGCAATGCCAGAAAGGAAAGTGGCAGCGTGCTTGGCAACCTAGGTGGCCTCTTCGACGAGTAAACCTGGCGTGGCGAACCTTTCGCTCGTTGCGGCACCCGTTTGTTATTGATTTCGCAACTCGCTAGGGATAAGCTGAGTGCCCCGTAGCTGGCCCCGGTCGTAGTGCTCTACCGCCGTTTGACGACCTTCAACATCAAACACTTTCCATTCGCCAAACCAGAAGAAATGTACACCGTCAGGCTCGTCCAGAATACGAGCCTGACCCTGACGCTTTTTCTTACTACCCGCTTGGTATTCAGTGATAGAAATGAGGTTGTAAGAATTGCGGGCGAATCGCTCTGTGCGTTCTAGCTCGCCGGTTGGCGCGTAATAGCGCCAGCGCCCCACGTAGCGTCCATGACGGAAGCGACCCAGAGCCATAGGCTGACGCTTTGCATCGTCGTAGTAAGTTGGCCAAGGCCCGTGCTGGCGTAGCTGCTGGTCGTAGCGCTGCCGCGACCAGAAACCAATCGGTCCTTGCTTGGCAGTTGAGCAAGAACTAAGCAGAGCTACCAAAGCAATTACGTATGGAACGAGGCGCATTCCGTAAGCGGCAAGTAGTGAATCACGTCGGCCTTGTGCTAAAGCGGTACAGGCTGAGCTGATTATACAACCCTAGCTGGAATCGACACAGAACCTTACGCGCAGTTGAAACGCGTTTTCTTGCTTATAAATTGCTTTTTAGACAAGCTAACCAACTCACCACCGAAACAAGTGGGTCACTGTTGGGGTGGCAGTAGCTGCTAAGTCCGCAGACTTTGAACCAATCAAGCTTGTAGCAATGATGCCCAAACTAAGTACGAGTGCAAGCAAAAGCAAGCCCAGTAAACCTAGCGTGAACCGCGAAGCAAGGGCGGAGTTTCTGTCGGAGAGTGAGCGACGCTTCCGGCGGGAAACGTGCGGATGGGAATGGGAGGCAATAGCGGACACGGAGGAACACAAAGAGCGTCGAACAATCCACTAATATAAATTTAATTTTTAAATAACATAGAACTCTTTCCGTCAGCTAGTCAACGTGTTATTAGATTATTTCAAACTCTACGAAGCAGATAATATTTCTTCTAGCATTTCGCGCGAATTGCTGAGCCGCGGCACTTTATGCTGACCTCCAAGCTTACCCCGGCGCGCCAACCAGCGCTCGAATTGACCTGGTTTAGCCACTGTCAGGACTGGCGGTACTAGCGCTATATCACGGTGCCGTTTGGCATCGTAGTCAGAATTGAGTTGGCGCAAGGTGGTATCAAGCACCGTTGTGAAACGGTCGGTATCCGGTGGGGGAGTCAGAAATTCTATCAACCATTGATGCCCGCCCCGAGAACCATCGGCGGCTCCAGCAAAGTATACAGGAGCTGCTGTGAAGTCGCGAACGGTGGTGTTGGTCGCGTGGCATGCGGCGGCTACGGCGGCCTCGGCATTCTCCACTACCACTTCCTCGCCGAAAGCATTCAGGAAATGTTTGGTTCGGCCCGTAATGCGAATCCGGTAAGGTGCCAAGCTGGTGAAACGCACAGTATCACCAATTTTGTAACGCCACAGGCCCGCATTAGTGCTCATGACAAGGGCGTAACTTTTGCCTAGTTCTACTTCTTCTAGCGGTATAGCGCGCGGCTCGGGTGCGTCCCACTGATCAGCGGGCAAGAATTCGTAGTAGATGCCGTGGTCGAGTAGCAGCAACAGGTCTTCGGAATCGGGCTGGTCCTGCAAGGCGATGTAGCCTTCCGAAGCATTGTAAACCTCCTGATAATGCATCTGCTCGGAGGGAATCAACTGACGGAAAAGCTTGCGGTACGGCCCAAACGCCACCGCCCCGTGCAGAAACAGGCCCAGATTAGGCCACACCTCGGTGATGTTGTCGGTGCCAGCTATTTGCAGCACCCGGCGCAGTAGCATAATCATCCAGGTGGGCACCCCGGCTAGTACGCGGACATCAGCTTGCAGCACGTGGCGGGCAATGCGTTCGATCTTCTCTTCCCATTCGTCTAGCAGCGCTAGCTCGAGCGTCGGAGTCCTGACGTGTTCGGCCCAGACTGGTAGATTCTGCATAATAACCGCCGATACATCGCCAACTCGGGAAGCTGCATCTTGGGGCCGCATAGGATTGGGCGTATGCGTACCTCCGAGCGAGAGGGTTTTGCCACCAAGCACTTCAATTTCGGGATAATGCAGGGTAGCCAGCGCCGTCATATCGCGGCCGGCGCGGTAGTGACAGTCGTGCAGGGCTTCGCGGGTAACCGGGATGTACTTGCTGCGGGCATTGGTGGTGCCGCTACTCTTGGCAAACCACTGCACTTGGCCGGGCCACAGTACATCTCGCTCGCCGCGCAACACGCGCTCCAGCATCGGGTACAGTTCTTCGTAGCTGCTTACTGGTACGCGCTGCGCAAATTCGCGCGCCGATATTCCGTCGGCGTAGCCGTGTTGGCGGCCCCATTCCGTGTTCCTAGCTGTTTGCTGCAAGCTGCGCAACACTTGCTGCTGCACTTCGTGCGGATGCTGCTGAAAGTGCCTAATATCCGTTAAACGCCGTTGAACGGCCCACGTGAGGATGGAATTTAACACAGAGCTAGGAATGGAGGGGAAGGCCGAGAAGCGCGCAAGTTGCGTTTTGTACCGTGGGTAGCGCCGGAATGTTGCTGGAAAATACGAGGCCGCCTTCTTAACGACCCTCGAAAGCACCTGCAAATCCCTCTAGTGGTCTTCGACAACGTCCGCTTCTGCTCTCGAAACCTTACAGGTAGCGGCTGTCCGCACTCAAAGGCCTACACTTTCCGTTTCAGCTCGAAGTGTTTGCCTAGGTACACCCGGCGCACCATTTCGTCGGCAGCTAGCTCCTCGGCGGTACCTGCCTTTAGCAGCTTGCCTTCGAAGAGTAGGTACGCCCGGTCCACGATGCTAAGCGTCTCGTTCACATTGTGGTCGGTGATGAGGATGCCAATGTTCTTGTGCTTGAGCTTGGCCACGATGCCCTGAATTTCTTCTACGGCAATTGGGTCGACGCCAGCAAAAGGCTCATCGAGCAGCACAAACTTAGGATCAACGGCCAGGGCGCGGGCTATTTCGGTGCGCCGCCGCTCGCCGCCGCTTAGCACCCGGCCCAAGTTTTTGCGCACGTGCGTGAGGCTGAATTCGTTGAGTAGTTCTTCTACTTTGTCGCGCTGCGCCTGCTTGGGCATCTTGGTCATTTCGAGCACCGAGAGAATGTTTTCCTCCACGCTCAAATCCCGGAACACAGAAGCTTCCTGCGCTAAGTAGCCAATACCGAGGCGGGCGCGCTGGTAAATGGGCAGTTTGGTGATTTCGAGGTCATCGAGGTAGATGCGGCCGGAATTGGGCTTGACCATGCCCACGGTCATGTAGAAAGAAGTGGTTTTACCGGCCCCATTAGGTCCCAGCAACCCCACGATTTCGCCTTGCGACACCGTCAACGACATGTCGTTGACAACCGTGCGGGCTTTGTATTTCTTAACTAAATTATCGGCTCGAAGAATCATGCGGGACAAAGGTAACGGAAGGCACGAGGATGGCAGCTACTGCTAGGCTAACGGCATTGCGGCTAGCGTAGTACGACGTGCGCATCAGCTCTGTCTTGAATTTTAATTTGTACGCCTCAGCTAGAGTGAAGCGTGGTCCCTCTAATAATAAGTAACCTGCTACCTAGTGGCAGTTCAGGCAGCAACGGAGTTGGCGTGCAGATAAGCGGCTACCCACAAAATCTATTGCAACTTACCGACACGACAGGTTTAGCTTACATCCGACTCCCCTGCCACTATAGCTCTTACCTTATGCCTTCACTGCGCCGATTTAGTGTTTACTTACTAGCCCTGGTTTTCATAGGAGCTGGAATACTGCATTTCGTAGCACCAAGCACCTACCTGCGCATTATGCCGCCGTATCTGCCGGCACCGCTGCTGCTCGTGTATATGAGCGGAGCAGCCGAAATAGCGGGCGGCTTAGGGATGCTGTTACCAGCTACGCGGCAAGCTGCCGGTTGGGGCCTGATCCTGCTGTTAGTGGCTGTGTTTCCGGCGAATGTGTACATGCTTCAGGCGCACGGAGCGGGTTTGTCGGTGCCGATGTGGGCGCTATGGCTGCGGCTACCGTTGCAACTCGTGCTGGTTGTTTGGGTGTGGTGGAGTAGCCAGGTCAGGCCCCAAGGAATAAAGGAAAGATAACTTACAGCTCTACAGGCTGGCTTTATATTTGAACTAAAATATGCCATATAAAACCTTGAAACGATTCATTTATGCAGCAAAGAAATTTACTGATAACTGCTTTCCTATTGTTCCCAATTAGTGTCCCGGCACAAATCATTACCGACGCCACCAAGGCCACTGCTGCTCGCGATTCGCTCTTCAGCCAAGTGGCTGTAGCTCGTCAGCAAATCGAGCAGAAAGCAAGAGTGGTTATTACCAAGGCAAACCGGGCAGGAGCGCGCCGCATTATGGTGCAAAGCTACTATGCCAGCCGAACGTACTATCTTGACAATCTAAGCCCTACTAAAAGAACTGAGATGGCCTGGGAGCACAAAATAGTGCACCGCCACAACGGCTCAAGCCGGGAGTTGTTCACAGCTTATCTTCCAAGCGGGAAGAAGACGATTCAGGAGCGTCGGCACAACGGCGAGGTGACATGGTTATGGCTGCAGAATTACAAAGACGTTAACCTGCTCATGCAGCCAATACGTGAACTCAGCGGCACCTATGCCGATAAGCGGTACCTGCGGTGGGGTGGCAGACACTATATGCTACCTACCCGGCTCCCAACACCCTAAGCGAATAGGCTGATACGTTAAACCGCTGCTCTGCTACTCCCAGCGGATATCCTTTACCCGCAGCTGCAAGGTTTTGACCCCGCGGTACTCATTTATTTCTACGGTGTAGCATACGCTGAACGGTTCGCCTTCCAGGATGCGTGGCAGATGCTCGGCGAGGCCGAAACCAATGGCGTCGAGTACGTGGTGGCCGTCTTGGGTGAGGGCCAGCTTGAGGTGCGACTGACCAACCACGCGGGCCGAGTTGGGCGCGGCATACACGTTGCGCGCCATGAAGGTTGGGTTGGTATTGCCGGGTCCAAACGGCTCCATCTGACGGAGCAAGTTGTAGAAGCTGTTAGTTACCTCGTTCAGTTCCATCTCGGTGTCAATATCCACCGGCGGAATCATTTGCTCGGGCAAGATGCGACCCGCTACCACCCGTTCGAACTTGGCCCGGAAAGCCGCCAGATTCTCAATGGGCAGCGTGAGACCTGCGGCGTACATGTGCCCCCCGTATTGGTCGAGCAAGTCGGCACACTCTTCTATGGCCTGGTGCACATCGAAGCCAGCAACAGAGCGGGCCGAGCCGGTGGCTTTGCCGTTGCTATGGGTGAGAATGATGGTCGGGCGGTAGTACTTGTCGAGGCAGCGAGAAGCTACTATTCCGACCACCCCTTTGTGCCAATCTTCCTTGTAGAGCACCGTGGTGTGCGCGTCCTGAAAGAGAGTATCCGACTCTATCATATCCAAGGCTTCCTTGGTGATGCTCGTGTCGAAGCCTCGGCGCTCTTGGTTGGTTTTATCTACTACCGATGCCTTCTCGAAAGCCTCTTCCTTGCTGGAAGCCAGCAGCATAGCTACCGAACGCTTGGCATCGCCCATGCGGCCAGCCGCATTAATACGCGGTGAGAAGCCGAAAACCAAACTGCTGATGTTAAGCTCCGTGGTTTGCAGGCCGGCCAGTTCGCGTAAGGCATCGAGGCCGGGGCGCTGGGGCCGCGTAGAGTCGTTGAGTAAGCGCAGGCCGTGGTAGGCAAGGGTCCGGTTTTCGCCCATAATGGGCACGATGTCGGCAGCAATGCTTACGGCCACAAAATCCAGCAGATCGTAAAGCGGCTCCTCATCCAGGCCCTGATCTTCCGTGAATGCCTGCATCAGCTTGAAGCCAACGCCACACCCCGATAATTCCTTGAATGGATAAGCGCAGCCTGGCCGCTTAGGGTCGAGCACGGCCACGGCGGCTGGTAGCTCAATGCCCGGCAAGTGGTGATCACAGATGATAAAATCGACGCCCCGCTCGTTGGCATATACCACTTTGTCTACGGATTTCACGCCGCAGTCGAGCGCAATAATGAGGGCGAAGGCATTGGTAGCCGCAAAGTCGATACCAGCTTCCGATACTCCGTAGCCTTCCTTGTAGCGGTCAGGAATGTAGTAGTCGATGCGCTCCGGACCGAAGAAACGGCGCAAGTAGCTGTACACCAGGGCTACCGAAGTGGTGCCGTCCACGTCATAGTCGCCGAACACCAGCACTTTCTGGCCGCTATGCAGGGCCTCAGTAAGACGAGCTACGGCGCGGTCCATGTCGCGCATCAGCAAGGGGTTAGGCAGCTCTCGCAGGCTCGGACGGAAATAGGCTCGGGCCTCCTCGAAGGTGCACACGTCGCGCTGGCAAAGCAGTGCTACAATGGTTTCCTTAACGCGTAGCGCGTTGGCCAGGAACTGCACCTTTTCAGTGTCGGGCGCAGGCTTACGAATCCATCGTTTTTCCATGAGTAGAGCGGGAGGCCGGGGCGGCATTATCTTCAAAAGTACAAAGAAAACCCTGCCCGCCCGGTTATTAGCCGCCCGCTACGTCTTGAAACACCTAGTTTTACCGAAGGCCCAACCTCCGTGAGTTCTTTCCCAAATACGGTTAATACATCATCTCCAACGGCCTGATGTACTTGATTTTCATTGTCGCGCTAGGCCTTATGTTCTTGTTTTTCGGTGAAGTAACGGGAGCATTACAGACTATCCCCCCGCAGCTTTCTGAACCGCTTGCGGGCCTCCGCTACATAGATGCTGCCGGGATATTTCACCAAAAATTGATTGTAGAGTGCTTTTGCTTGCTCTTTATCCTGTAGATTTTCTTCCTGAATGCTAGCCAGCAGAAACATGGCATCGTCGCTTAGCACGTCGTACTTAGGATTACTTGTGATTTTATCGAGCGTAGCCACTGCTGCGCGGTAGTCGCCGGTGCGGCGCTGCAACTGCGCTTTCAGATACCACGCATCATCTTGCAGAGCATGGCCTGGGTACTTCTGCAGCAACCCATCAAGGCCACGCAAAGCCTCGGGAAGTTTGTTCTGGAACACCAACTGCTCCACGGTAGCGTAGTCGCGCAGCGCCACGCCCGCCGTGTCCATGGCCGTATTATCGGTGATAAGCAAACTGAGCTGCATGGCGTCGTTGGCAATTTCACGCGTGGTAGCTTCTTTCAGAATGTCAAGGTGGCTTTTGGCTAGCTTGAAGTCGCCGGCGAAGTAGCTCAAGCGGGCATTGCGCAGCTTGGCATCATATCCTAACGGCGAATCTTTGTGCGACTTTTCCACCTGCGAGTAGAGCAAGGTTGCTTCCCAAGGCTCACTCCGCAACAAGAAAATATCTGCCAGATTGATCTTGGCTTCATCGACCACGTCGATGCTGGCGCGAGGCATATTAATCACCTCTTGCAGCAAAGCAATAGCTTTGTCTTTCTCGTCGAGCTGAAAAGCGTGCAGCACGGCCATGCTCCGCAGTACCGGTGCCGTCTGAGGTGTGCGACCTAGCTCCGTGAGCACCTGCTGATACTCCACGAGCAGCTCACGGATTTTGGCAGGGTCTACAGGATACGTTTCGCGCACCTGGGCTTCTCTTGACTGCACGAGGCGCTGCCGAGCAGACGCATAAAAAGGTCCGCCCTTGTATTCGCGCAGTACGTATTCGTAGCCGCTAATGGCCGTTTCGTAGTCTTTGTTGTACTGAGCGATAGATGCCAGATCCATTACCCGGCTTCCCTCCGTACGGCCACGGCGGTCGAGGGCTTTGGCTTGCACCAGCGCGCCCGTGAAATCCCGACGCTGAACTTGCAGCCACAGCAGCAGCTCGCTGTATACGCTCCGGTCGGGGTACTTCTGCACATTGGTTAGCAGCTGACGTTCTAAGGCGTCGAAATCCTTCTCGTTCTGGAGGCTGTTTTGCAGCATGTTGCGCACGAAAGGTAGTTGCTGCTCGTCGTCTTGCACAAGGCGCAAGGTTTCCGCCATGAGCTTCTCAGTGTTACCGCTCTGGGTATAGAGCTGCACAAGCTGCGTACTAAATTCCAGGTCGTTTTTGATTAGTTCTCGGCCGCGCAGATACGTTTTCTCGGACCACTCGAGCAGGTTGCGGCGGCTGAACTCGGCGGCAACGGGCAGTACCTGCGCCGCAGTAAGTTGGCTGATTACTTTGTCGTACTGCTTGGTGGCGCCGCCTTGGTCACCGGCGGCCGTATAGAGGCTGCCTAGCGCCACACCATAGCCGCCTTCCTCGGGGTGCTGCCGAATAGCGCGCTTCACCAGCTTCTCGGCGTCTTTGTAGCGCTTCAAACCTTGTAAAGCCGTAAGGTAGTCGGGCAATATAGAAACCGAAGTTTGCGCATCGGAAGGCAGCTTGCTGAAAAGAAAGGCCGCTTTTTCGTGCTCTCCCTTGCGGGTGTATTCTCTGGCTAGAGAAACATTACCAACATCTTGCTGGGCCTGAAGTGGGGCAGTGGTAAGCAGCAGAAAAGAGAACAGCAGGCAGGGAAGGTGACGCATAGAAACAGGATAAGCAGCAAGTGGCAACGGATGTGAAAACAAACGGTAGCGCCGTCAGATTCATTTCAAGATAAGCAGGAAATCCGACGCAATTCTCTGCTGCATTAGTCGCGCTGCTTGACTCCATACGGCTCAGCACCTTTCATCTATCGAAAAACAAGCTGCACCGAAGCAAAACAACGAACATAAAAAAAGCCGCTTCTGAAGAAGCGGCTTTTTTGTTTCAAACAACAAGGTTTAGAAGAACTTGTTGCGCTCGTCTTTGATATTGGCATTGGCTTTCACAGCTTCATAGATCAAGCCATCGGCCCGGCCGACCCGCTGGTCGGTTAGCTGCTTACGCACAGTGGCCAGTTCGGAGGGAGCGGCAGGCTTCTGCACACTTACGGGCTCTACAATCAGCACACCTTGTTCGCCCTGGATTGGAGCCGACTTCTGGCTGGGCTTCAGGCCGAAGGCTTTACCTACCGCTAGTGGTTCGCTGCCCAGGCCCGGAATTGTGCCAGAGCCGAGTACTACGCCATCAGCCGTTTTCACTTGGGCTGCCGAGCCATATGCTCCGGCAATCTGCTCCAGGGTGCCGGTTTTGCCGGTTAGCTTGCTGATGATTTGCTTGGCCTTCTCTTCGTTGCGCACCGCCGCTGTAAGCTCCGGCCGCAGACTGGCTACATCGGCCGTGCCTTTGCTCCGCTGACCGGTCAGGACGGCTACCACGTATTGGTCGCCTATCTCAAATACTTCGGATACGTCGCCAACTGCGGTTTCCTTACCGCCCGTACCGTAAGCCCACCGCACAATCTCGCGGGCGCCTTGCAAGCTGTTCACGGCTTGGTCGCCGCGGCCTAAGCCCTTGGCTTCCTGCTTCTGCAAGTTCTTTTCTTTGGTTATTACTTTGCGGAACGATTCCAAATCAGTGGCTTGGCCTTTCAGCGCTTGAGCGCGGGCATAAGCGGCTTCGCGAGTGGCTTCCGAGGGCTCCATCTTCTTTTGCACGGTAGCCAACTGGTAGGTTTGCGTGGTTTTGGGCGCCGTGATTTTGATGATATGGTAGCCGAACGAAGTTTTAACGGGAGCAGGCAGTAAGCCCGTAGAAGTAGCGCCAAAGATGGCCTTCTCGAACTCCGGCACCATGCGGCCCTGCTGGAACCAGCCTAAGTCGCCGCCGGTGTTCACGGTACCATCGGTACCGTACTGGCGCGCCATGGCGGCGAAGTCAGCGCCGCCTTTGATGTCTGCCAGCACTTTTTTCGCTTTAGCTAAAGCGGCTGCTTCTCCTGCAGGCGTAGGGTTTTCGGGCTTGATGAGGATGTGGCTGGCCCGGGCCGAAGCCTGTCCGCCGCCTTTTTCACCTGTTACTTTGATCAAGCTGATCGTTCCGTTCTCAGCATATGGTCCGTACACCTTGCCCACCGTGAGGGGTAGTTGCTGACGTAGCTTCTCGGGCATATCTGCTGGCGACACATAGTTGTCGTTGTAGGGCTGATCGGAGTTGAGCTTTACAAACAGCGAGTCGTTGGGAGCCGAAGCAAATTGCGTAGCCAACTGGCCAACACTCTGCTGCACGGCGGCCGTATCCTCCTTGGAAGCTACCACCGGAATGGTTACGTACTCTATGCTGCGGCCGTCCTCTACTTTGTAGCGGCCCTTGTTCTTGTCGAGGTAGGCTTGCAACTGCTCGTCCGTCACTTTCACCGCCGAATCGGAAATAGAAAAGTACGGAACAAACAGGTAGCGCATGCTAGCGCGCGTGTTCTGGTTTTCGTCGAAACGTTTGGCTTCAACGGTCGTTACGTAGGTGCTTAGCTTGAGTAGATTGTTGTACTTCTGCCCCATGCGCTCCGGCCCAAGGTTGGCCTCGAAGTTTTGCCAAGCAGCTTGCGCATCGGGTGGAAGCTTATCGAGGCCTTGCAGGTACTGAACGATTTTAGCGCGGTCGAACTGGCCCGTTTTTGGGTCGGTAAAGGCCTGCCGAATGCTAGGATGAATATTGCGTCCTTGCACCATATCCGTCAGTTCTTCGTCGGAAACAGTCAGCCCAAGCTTATCGAATTCCTTTTGAAAGGCAATGCGGTAAATGGTCTGGTTCCACGCCTGGTCGCGCAAGTAGCCCATGGCTTGCTCGTCGGGCTGGCGGCCTTGCTGCTGCACAAACGACTGTTTGGCTTGCTCTAGCGCGTTATTGAAATCGGTCAGTTCTATTTCCTGACCGGCTACTTCGCCTACCACGTTTTGATTGCCGCCAAACAAGCGATTTTTTCCCCCTATCAGGTCGCCGCCCACAATGAAGAGCAGCATGCCAATGGCAACAGTACCAACGGCCCAGCCTGATTTTTCCCGAATCGTGTTAATTAATGCCATTTACTTGAAAAAAAGCACAGTAGGTTAAAGCGTAAAGAATCGCAAAATAATCAGAAAAAGTGAGTTGGTGAGATTGTGAAACGGTGAGTTGATGTCCAACCAGCACAATCTGCGCGGCTAAAACGTTAGGTCACTATTTCACAATCTCACCTAGCTAGCCGCGGCGCTTGTTGCGCGGCACCGGCTTGGCGTTGCTAGTGGCTTGTTTCGCTGGAGTTTTCGGCGCCGCTTTCTCTTCATCCCTCGACTTCAAATACCGAAACAGCATCACGCACGTGAACGATATCATAAACAACCAATAGTTGTCGCGCAACGCATTTTCGTCGTTTCGCAATACGGTTTCGTAGGCCCCAATCACAAAAGAAACTACGCCCAACGCAAACAGAACCGTGCGCAACAAAGATTTATCGAAATGCATGGCGACTATTGTGGATTGCTGGCTGCCTCGACAATAAACTGACCGGCAGGCCGCTTGAAAAGGTAGCGACTCGTCGTCATGTTGTATATCAAGCCGTAGCCCGTCAAGGAATCGGTGGGCGTCACGAACTGCGCGAAAGTGGCAGAGTCCGTGTACACTAGATTTTTTTGTTTGTCGTAGAACAACTCCTCGGTGTACATGCGTTGCTTCTTCTCCTCGTTGTTCACTTGCACGTTGCCGCGCATGGTGTAGAGATTCTTCACCTTTTCGAATTTGCAGTACTTACCGCTCAGTGTGTTAACCACTTTCAGCCCGCTTTTATCGAAGAAGGTCACCCTCAGTCCTTTCGGATAAAGCTGGTCACCATTCTCGAATTGCTGTTCAAGCGGAGCTGTGTATTTGACTTGTAACTTTGCCGAGTCACTGAACAACGTATTCACGTTTGTTGACTCCAACAGTGGCCCACTATACTTCACAGGCGCCTTGACCTGCGGCTCCGATTTTTTGCAGCTAGCCGCCCACAAACTCGCCAGCAGCAACAGGGAAGCTGCTCGGGTAGGCAACAAGCACATCAAACGAAAAGTACGCATAGTAGGGATAGGCAGCTTACTCAATCCGACGCTTAATGAACCACCGGTTGTTAAGCGAAATTCCCAACTGAGCCCGAATGTAGTCTTCCTTGATGTTGCGCTCTTGACCACCACTTACTTGGTTGACAGTGGTGTTGCCCCGCTGCCCATAGGTGAAGCCCAAACTAACCGTTGTGGCTTCGAGTGGAGAAGCAGATACGGGCAGTGAAAAGCCCCAGCTAACGGCCCGGTCGTAGAGGGTTTGGCCCGCAGGACGGTAGGGCATTTGCGCCACCGAAATGCCAGCCCGGTAGGTTACTCGTTTGAAATAGTTATCGACGGAAGTTGGGTCAGGAACGTACTCGCCTCCTAGTGCCGCCCGGAACGTATTGCTCAAGGGCACGCCTGCGGTGCCACCCTGCTCGTCGAACGACCGGAACTTCGACCACTGCTGCTGGGCTATATCGGCATTGATCGACCAGTTTTTATTATTGTCGATGCTGATGCCGAACTGTGCTAGCGCGGGCACAACGGCATAACCAGTTCCTTCGGCCAGCGTGTCAGCTTGGGTTCCGCTTACTTGGCTCCCATCCGCGTTTTGAGTTTCCTGGGTTCGTAGCCGTTCGCCGTTCAAATTAGTTTGAAAGGCATAGACGCCACCCAAATTGTAGTTGAGCTTATCGTTGAACTTGCCGCGGTAATGAATACCACTCCGAAATTTGAAGTCGGAGTAGTGGATATGGTCGATGCTTACTGACCGGGTGTCGGCAGCGGAATTAACCTGTACCTGCGAACCGGTCGATAAGTCGATGCTCCCAAAAATGTAAGAAGCCGTCAAGCCTACCGATAAACCTTTCGCCAGCCGAAGGCCTTGCCCGAAATAAGCTTCCGACAAGTCACCTTGACCTAAATAGCGATACTGTACTGGCGTCTGATTAGCAAGGGTGTTCGTTTGTATCGACTCGTAGTCGACGGAGCTAAAGGGCTTAAGACCAATAGCGGCACCCCAGCGCGTGGAAAGCGGCACGGCCAGCGCAAAATAGCCAAGCGTAGCGCTACCCGTCTTCTGCGACTGAATATTGTTGCGCACCGTCTTGTACTGGCTGTTCACGGCCACTTCCCACGTAGTGCGGTTCATGTAATAGAGCAGTGCAGGGTTGAGGTCGTTGACTTGCACACCATTGGGGGCCGCCAGCCCAGTACCCCCCATACCCGTCTGCCGGACACCGCCCGCATTGAAATACGTGTCGCCCAGGCCCAGGCGGGAGTATGGCGAATTGCCGAGTCGTTGGCCTTGGCTGCGGGTGGCAACTCCGAGACTCAACAGCGTCAGTCCCAGCAGCCCAGCGTATTTAGAGTTCAACATTGTAAGCTAATATGCGGTGGAGCCCTATCAACACGAGCTCCGGAATGGCAAAGATAAGGCCTTTCAACCGGGGTTGGAAAAAGGCAGCGTCACCGCCCGCCAATACCACTCCTAGTTCCGGAAACTGCTCCCGGTATCTGTCAATCAACCCGTTCACTTCGGCGGCCGCCCCGTTCAGCACGCCACTTTGAATGGCGGCTGCCGTGGTGTCGCCGGTCAGTGGTACGGGAGCTTTTAAATCAGTAGGCAGTTCCACCAACGGCAGGCGCCCCGTAAACGTATGCAGCGCCCGAAAGCGTAGCTGTAGTCCCGGCGCGATACTACCGCCCCGAAACGTATGCCCGCCCTGCACCAAGTCGCACTTGATGGCCGTGCCTGCATCCACAACAAGCGTATCCTGATTAGGCCGCCGCCAAGCTGCTCCTACTGCCGCTGCCAGCCGGTCGGCGCCAAGCGTGTGCGGAGTAGCATAGGCGTTCTGCAACGGTACCGGTGTAGTTGCCGGATTGAATTCAAGTAGTCTTCCCGCCAACTCCGTCTTCAGCAGGCTTGTCCATTCATGAGTTGAGGTAGCTACCGAAGACACAATAGCGTGCTCAGGTCTCAGGCGTTGCAGGACGGCAACCAACTCACTGGGCGTGCAATCAGCTGTTTCAAGCAACACATCTTCCTCGAAGCAGCCGTATTTCACAGCTGTGTTGCCAATGTCGAGGGTGAAGGTGCGCACGGGTAGGTGTGGTGAGAGAACAGGGGCAAATAAGGAGGTAACAGAATAAGAGTTAGTTAACTGTCATTAGGACCTCAAGTGGAAGAGAGTATTTAAGTAAACAAGGTTGCGTTCCATACCAAAATACTTCAGCATCCTTGTTCCACTCATTTCACAACTTGTCGGCTACTACCTTCTCACTTGCCACTTTTTACATAAAGTATTTAAGGCGAATAACCTCCTTCTCATTTAGATAACGCCATTTGCCACGAGGCAAATCCTTCTTCGTGAGGCCCGCATACTGCACCCGGTCCAGCGTAACCACCTCATACCCTAAATGCTCGAAAATGCGTCGTACAATGCGGTTGCGGCCGATGTGAATCTCAATGCCCACGAAGTGCGCGTTGCCCGCCACTACGGCTACATCGTCCACCTCTGCTTTGCCATCTTCTAGTTCCAGACCAGCCGCAATCTGCCCGAGATGCTCTTCCGTCAGTGGCTGGCTTAACTCCACTTGGTAGATTTTTTTGTTGCGGTGCGAAGGGTGAGAGAGCTTCTGCGCTACTTCCCCATCGTTGGTGAAGAGCAAGAGCCCCGTTGTGTTCCGGTCGAGCCGCCCCACTGGGAAGATGCGCTCTTTCGAGGCTTCCTTCACCAATTCCATCACGGTGCGGCGTCCTTCCGGATCGTCGGTGGTTGTGATGAAATCCTTGGGCTTGTTAAGCAACACGTACACCAGTTTCTCGCGGTTGAGGTTGGTTTTGCCGTACTGCACGGTATCCGTAGGCTGTACTTGGTAGCCCATCTC
Source organism: uncultured Hymenobacter sp. (assembly GCF_964242765.1). Lineage (NCBI taxonomy): Bacteria > Pseudomonadati > Bacteroidota > Cytophagia > Cytophagales > Hymenobacteraceae > Hymenobacter > uncultured Hymenobacter sp. The sequence goes on along the minus strand of NZ_CAXTBM010000029.1, from coordinate 754 downwards.
CGTTACAACCTGTCCGTTCACCTTAATCTCGCCGGCCGCAATGAGAGCGTCAGCATCGCGGCGTGAACAGATACCAGCGTTGGCGATGTAACGGTTCAGGCGCACTTGGCCGTCTGCGGTTTCCTCTTCCTCGCGGCGGCGTTTGTTGCCCCGGGTTTTATCTTGCTCGTAGTGCTTAAGGTTTTTGTAGTCGGGAGCTTGCCCGGCCACGTCACCGCGCTTCATTTTATCAGCACGATTGGGCGTTGAAGCATCCCGGCCCTGACGAGTGTCGGGACGTAAAGAGCGCTCAGGGCGTTCTGTACGCTCGCCAAAAGGTTGAGTTGGACGGTCACTCCGCTCACCATATGGGCGAGCAGAACGCGACGCATTGAACTCTTGACTAGCTGACTTATTACCGTAGCCTCGCTCCTGCTGGCCACCAAAACTACGGCCAGCGTTAAATCCTCCTTCGCGTCGCTCGCCATGGCTGCGGTTGCCAAAGCCACTACGCTCTCCTGTGCTGCTACTACCAAACCCGCTTTCGCGCCGCTCGCCGTAATTACTCCGAGGACGTTCTTCGTTACCGTCACGGCGGGCAGAACGCTGCTCTCTTTCTTCACCAAATTCTTCGGGACGACCTCGGAAATCAAACGGCCGAGCTGGTCGGATTGCCCGGTCCGCACCCAGGTTTTCCGTTGGGCGTGGCTCTGGGTTGAAATCTGCTTCGCGGGGAGCAACGGGGACTGGCTTGTCTTTCAGATTAGGATCGGTC